>JAIRNN010000261.1 GCA_031257995.1 Spirochaetaceae bacterium
CCCGTTCGGATGCCCTCCTTCGTTCCCCCTTATTTTAATTTGGGTAACAGCGCCAACAAGTTGACGTTTCTATTTGAGGCATGATCCCTTTTCGGTAACTTTTTTTATGAGGCAACGCGACCCCTTACAAAGAGGAAAACGAAATGGTATAATCCTTAATAAACTTTAAACACACAGGAGAACAAAATGATAGGACATTATCTTATGTTTAACCGGAATTGTATGGAGGCCCTGGAGACATACGCAAAAGCCTTTAACGCAAAAATAGGCGAAGCGCGGAGATACGGCGATATGCCGCCTGCCCCCGCGTTTCCCATAGCCGAAAGCGACAAAGGACTTGTTCTCCATGCTCCCGGCTGACGATTGAAGGCACAGAACTTATGTGCGCCGACGCTTCTGAAAGAAGCTCAAACGGCAGCAATATGTATGTTACCGTAACAACGCCCGATACCGCCATGGTTCAGAAGGCATGGGATATATTAAAAGATGGCGGTGAAATTTACATGGGTCTTGCGCCGTCATTTTTCGCTCGTTTGCATGGTTCCTTGCGGGACCAGTTTGGTATTAACTGGATGTTTACCGCATCTCAATAAAGTTCTTCCCATAAGCCCTGTGTCTTATTTATGACGGCATGGGGCGATACGGAGAGGACTGCCCAGACGTGCCGCTAGATACGTGAAAGGCCGCTTGCACGGCATAGTTTTTTTGTATGCTGTTAAAATGCGGTATATGCGAAGATATTCGTGTGTGCTGTTATGCGAAATTATCACTTATTAACAACATAGGCTGGTAAAAATATTTGACAATTATTACCGTTGTATGTATACTGCTTTTGGCATGGAAATAACATCGGTGTATTTTAGGTGGGGATGCCCAATGCCGCGCACGAAACGTTGAGCGCGTTTAACCATTCCAGCGGCACGGTGCCCATGAATGATTTAAGGTAGATAAAAGCAACAGGGCCCCGGAATCCCCCCCCCCAACCAAGCAACGCCCCCGGCCTTTATCATGGGCTTAATTACGAACTTAATCATGGGGTAATGTGGATTTGACGGATGCATGCGGATTTTCACCCCGCGCCCCTCTTAATCCGTGAAAATCCGCGTCAATCTGCGGACCCTTCTTCATCTGTGTTCATCTGCTTAATCCGAGTTCGTCTGTGGTTAACCGTGATGAATGCAAATCACTCGAATTTTGTCGAAAATCGATAAAAGTGATACGAATTTTGCGAAAAATTCGTCAAGATCCTTGACTTTTTTTCCAAGTTTTGTTATTTTCTAGGGGATATGAAAGACCGAGAAATACCCATCCATGAGGGGGAAGATGCGGCAGCAGCCGTGGCTGAAGCCGTGGCAAAAGCCGGGGAAGCGGTTGCCGGGGAGGAGACGCGGCCTGAAGCGGGAGCGGATGCTCCGTCCACGCCGGAGGAGCGGGTTGCCGCGCTCGAGGCGCGGTGCGCCGATCTTGAGGCTCAGATCGCCGATCGGAACGACCAGTATCTGCGGAAGGCCGCGGATTTTGAGAATTACCGGAAGCGGATGGCGAAGGAAAAGGCAGACGCGATTGATTTTGCCAATCAAAGTCTGCTGGTCGATCTCATTCCGGTGCTGGACGACTTCGAGCGGGCTTTGAAATCGGCCTCCGATGCGAAAAATGCGGAGGGCGCGGATATGGCGGCGGCGTTTTCGAGCTTTTTCGAGGGTATCGGGATGACGGAGAGCCGCTTGTACAGTACGCTTGAGAACAAATGGGGGCTGAAACGGTATGTTTCGGCGGGTGAGCCCTTCGATCCTGAACGTCACGAGGCGTTGATGACGGAGCAATCTGCCGAGACGGCCGAGCCGGTGGTGCAGGAAGAGTTTGTCAAAGGCTATCTGTTGAAAGACCGGGTGGTAAGGCCGGCAAAGGTAAAGGTGCTAATGCCTACACCTCCTTCGGAGGAATTGAAAATGGATAATTGATAATGGAAAATGGGGAGATTTGAAAACCGTATGGCGGTTCATTCCGATCATTTTCCCTTTTCCATTTTCAATTTTCCATTCCCCGTAGGGGCGGGGATGGGGGCGTTACGGGGGCGGGCCCCCGTAGAGGGGGTAAGCGTAGGGCTCAAGCCCGGAGCGGAGGGGGAGACTTCCCCCACCTAAACTTGTAACTAGAAACTGGTAACTAATAGAGAAGGAGTTGTAATATGGGAAAAATTATTGGTATTGACTTGGGAACCACGAATTCGTGTGTGGCGGTGCTGGAGGGCGGCGAGCCGGTCGTGATCCAGAATAGCGAGGGCGGGCGTACTACGCCGTCTATTGTCGGGTTTACGAACAAGGGCGAGCAGATTGTCGGCGTTCCGGCGAAGAACCAGATGGTGACGAATCCCGCGAACACGGTGTATTCGATTAAGCGGTTCATGGGGCGGCGTTTTTCTGAGGTGGCGAACGAGAGGCAGCTCGTGCCGTACACGGTTACCGAGCAGGGCGATGATGTGCGCGTTGACATCGACGGGAAAAAGTATTCTCCGCCTGAGATTTCGGCGAAAGTGTTGCAAAAGATGAAGAAGACGGCGGAGGATTACCTGGGTGAGGAGGTGACGGAGGCGGTTATCACGGTGCCGGCCTATTTCAACGATGCCCAGCGTCAGGCGACAAAGGATGCGGGGCGGATCGCGGGGCTTGAGGTGAAGCGTATCATCAACGAGCCGACGGCGGCGAGTCTCGCGTTCGGGTTCAACAAGGACCAGAAGTCGGAAAAGACGATCGCGGTCTACGATCTGGGCGGCGGCACATTCGACGTGTCCATCCTTGAGCTGGGCGACGGCGTGTTCGAGGTGAAGAGTACCAACGGCGACACGCACTTGGGCGGCGATGACTTTGACGACCGCATCGTGAAGTGGCTCATTGCCGAGTTTAAGGCCGACACGGGCATCGACCTTGCCGCCGACCGCATGGCGTTGCAGCGCCTCCGGGAGTCTGCCGAGAAGGCGAAGATCGAGCTTTCGGCGATGGCAAGCACGGAGATCAACCTTCCTTTTATTACCGCCGACCAGAACGGCCCCAAACACCTGCAAAAATCGCTGACTCGCGCGAAGTTCGAGCAGATGGCAGGCGATCTTTTTGAGCGGAGCAAGGAGCCGTGTAAAAAAGCCCTTGCCGACGCGGGGCTTTCCGCGTCCCAGATTGACGAGGTTATCCTCGTGGGCGGTTCGACCCGTATCCCCAAGGTGCAACAGATCGTCCAAGAGCTTTTTGGCAAGGAGCCGAACAAGGGGGTGAACCCGGACGAGGCGGTTGCCATCGGCGCGGCCATTCAGGGCGGCATCTTGGGCGGCGACGTGAAAGACGTGCTGTTGCTTGATGTAACGCCTCTCTCGCTGGGTATCGAGACGCTGGGCGGCGTGATGACGAAGCTCATTCCGCGCAACACGACGATTCCTACCCGCAAGAGCCAGGTGTTTTCCACGGCAGCGGACGGGCAGACGGCGGTTTCGATACAGGTCTTGCAGGGCGAGCGTGAGATGGCAGCCCAGAACCGGACGCTTGGCCGGTTTGACTTGGTGGGGATTCCTCCCGCGCCGCGCGGTGTGCCGCAGATCGAGGTAACGTTTGACATCGACGCGAACGGCATTGTCCACGTTTCGGCGAAAGACTTAGGCACGGGCAAGGAACAGAAGATCCGCATCGAAAGTTCGTCCGGTATCTCCGAAGCGGACATCGAGCGCATGGTGAAAGAGGCGGAGTTGAACGCCGAGGCCGACCGCAAGGAAAAGGAAAAGGCGGAAGTCCGCAACGAGGCCGATTCGATGGTCTACAGTACCGAGAAGAATATCAAGGATCTGGGCGATAAGGTGAACGGCGCGGACAAGGCTAAGGCCGAAGAAGCTATCGCGGAGGTGAAGCGGGCGCTTGAAAGCGGCGACATTGAGGCGATCAAGGCGAAAACCGAGGCGTTGAAACAGGTCTCCTACAAGATTGCGGAAGAAGTCTACAAGCAAACAGCGGCGCAGACCGGAGCGCAACAGCCCGGCGGCGACCCGAATATGGGCGGCGGATTCGCGGGCGGTACGCCCGGCGGCGACTCGTCAGGCGGCGGCAACACGAAACCGGCGGAAGATGCCGACTACGAAGTGGTGGATAAATGAAGTTGCTCCAAACCCCGGTTGGTTTCGGAACAATCTCCTGGAAAAACCGGGCAATGCCCGGTTTTTCCTCTAAATCTATGGAGGCTATTCCAAAACTGAAGTTTTGGAATAGCCAATAGGAGGAAAGACCGGCGGCAGGGGACAACCGAATAATCTGTGGATAACATCGGATAAATGTCGGATAAACGTTCCCGCCGCAGGTCCCGGTTACATGGCTAAACGCGATTACTACGAAGTACTCGGCTTGCAGAAAGGCGCGCCTAAAGACGAAATCAAGAAGGCTTACCGGAAACTCGCCGTGCAGTATCATCCGGATAAAAATCCGGGAAACAAAAACGCCGAGGAAAAGTTCAAAGAGGCTACCGAGGCGTATGAAGTTCTCTCCGATGACCAGAAGCGGTCGGCCTATGACCAGTTCGGCTTTGCCGGCGTGGAAGGTATGGGCGGCGGCCACAACTGGAGCAGCTTCCAGGGTTTTGAGGACATCTTTGGCGGCAGCGATTTCGGTTCTATCTTTGACACTCTTTTCGGGGGCGGGCTTGGCGGCGCTTTCGGCGGCGGGCGTTCTTCGCGGAACGGCTCCCGGTCGGGCACGAATCTCCGCTACGACATCGAGCTGAGTTTTAAGGATGCCGTCTTCGGCACCAAAGTTGAGATTCAGTACGCGCACAACGAATCGTGCTCTGCCTGTCACGGGTCGGGGGCCGAGCCGGGTTCGGGCCGTAAAACCTGTCCGACCTGCGGGGGCGCGGGTCAGGTGCGGCATAGCCAGGGTCTTTTCAGTCTGGCCCAGACCTGCCCCTCCTGCGGCGGCGCGGGTACCATCATCGACAAGCCGTGCCGTCAGTGCGGGGGCGCGGGCGCTCAGAAAAAGAAGCAGACCATCAAGATAACGATCCCCCCCGGAGTCGAACACGGACGGCGCATCGTTATCCCTAAACAGGGCGATGCGGGCGCGAACGGCGGCCCTCCCGGTGATCTCTACGTGTTCGTCCACGTGAAACCGCACAAATATTTCGAGCGGCAGGATAGCGATCTCTACTGCGCCGTTCCCGTCTCGATCACTCAGGCCGCGCTGGGCGGCGAAATCCAAGTGGCGACCCTCGACGGCAAAACGGTCAAAGTGAGAATTCCGCCCGGTACCCAAAACGGCAAACTCCTCCGTATCCGTGAGGAAGGTGTCCCGCAGAGCAGCGCGTTTAGTATCCGGCGCGGCGACCTCTACATCAAGGTCCTCGTCCAAACGCCGCAACACCTCTCCCGTAAAGGCCGCGAACTCCTTGAAGAACTCTCCCGCGTTGAAGGCGAAAACGCAAATCCCCAGCCGATTCCGTTAAGCGAGTTGGAGCAGTCGTAGCCGCCCAACGACGACATTTAGTATATCTATCGTGCCGGAGGGCCGTTGCCGTAAGGCGGCATTGCTACCCAAAGGCGGCATGCTATTTTTGGATAGCTTGTCCGTCGACGGTAGCATAACCGTTTCTTACGGCAACGGCCCTCCGACCTACTGACACGCTATCATAGTAAATGGCACGACTGTCCCCTTATGCCGACAACGCTTCGAGCCGTTCCCGCAAGAATAGCAGAAACGCGGTCAAGTCTGGCAAAATGTGGTCGAGCGAGTTGTGGGAGTGGATCGTAACAGAAATAAACCGTTGTGGAAGCCGAGGGGCCTGCTGGCGGGGAAGCATATACGGCCCTGTTGTATGCGGTTTTTTCTGCTTTACAATTATTTTATATACGAATAATAACCCCTATTGTATTATGAGTAAAATAAAATGAAAAATTATCTTTATTCTCATTACCTTGCAATAATTGGCGGAAACTTTTTCCTGCTGTCTTTCCAGCCGCATATCCTATCAATGCCCCTGCTACCGCTTCCGACACCCAATGTACATCCAAAGTAACGCCAAACCCAATCAATGCGGCATAAGAATATACGCATATTTTTAACCACAAACTATCACGGTAAATTTCTGCTATTGTCGCCGATGCCGCAAAAGCGTTTGCCGTGTGTCCGCTTATCCATCAATAAAATTATTATTAAACCAATGAAATTCACCGCTAAAATCATCGGCACTTGCATTTCTGGTGTGATTAAATTCTGTAACAATTCCCGGTAATGCTCTGCCGGTAATCATTTTTAGCGGACTCTGAATGGCTAATGTCAACATCAGCGATTGCGTCAATGCCAAAGCGGTTAATTGCAATTTTTCATCTTTTGTAAGTCTTCCTGCCGTGTAAGTTATAATTGGCGTTATAAATGGAACAATAAGACCAATATATAATCCGGGCCGTCCACAATTTGATAACCAAGTATTACTGTATGCAATATTTCTCCATTCCCAATCAACTCCCGTTTCTATAAAGGCCCATGTTTCAAGACCGATGCCAACAAAATTTAACCCATAATTATATGTAATGGCCGACAATGCATTCCGTCCAATATTATAAAATGCTAATGCCACGGGAGGGAGGTATTTTCAACTTTTTCTGTTTCAGCAGAGAGATTGAAACATAATAAACCCAATAAACGATGCATAAAATGTTCCTTTTCATTTTTCACCTCCTAAGGTAATAAGTTAAATTTGCGTTTAGAGCCTGTCTGCACGAATAGCGCCGCGCCGCACCTGTCATACACACCATATGCCGCCCAACGCCAGCCGTACCAGCTTCCCCGCCTCCATCTTCGCAACGGCTTGGTTCCCGCGCGCGTTACTGGCGGCGAAGCGTCCACAGATTGCGGTAACGAAGCCGCCGCGTCAGCCGCCCGCACGGATGCGGGCGGTTTTGCTACAGCTCCTCCCCCTGAACATTTCTTCTTTGTTCTGATTCTCTTACCATTTCTTCATATAAAAGAATTGGTTCCATATCCTGGTAGTTCCCCTCTTTTGTTTTTTTGGGCGTGATAAAGCGTTTAAAAGCCGCCCCAATACCTCTCGCCGTTTCGTAGGAAACAGCATACGAATAGCCGCCGCACTCGATTTCCTGCTCCGCTTCATTGGTGTAGGCCAGATAGAAATACGTCCCGCCCTTATCAGGATTTTGGACAAACCACAGCAGACTGTCGTTATCCGTTTCAAACGCGACACCCAGCATACGCCTCCCGTTCGCGTCCGCCTTTACCTCAAGGACGACACCCGGCGTGGAAGACAATACTTGAATGATGTCACGATTGATACTGATTTGCCCGACTGAGGTGGTCTGCGTTTGCGATGAAACATAGGTCAACACAATATCGCGCGAACATAGTACTGGAAGTTTTTAAAGTTATCCGTATTTGACGCAAGGCCGTATTTCCTCATCGGACATAGTCTGTATAGACGCGCAGCCTGCAACAAGCAACCCCAAAATACACGGTAGCAATACCGCTATTCCCACACATAATCTTTTCTTTGCCATATTAATCTCCTTTACTAATGGCAACAAAGTTTGTTATGCGTCGAATTTCATTATTTAATGACGCATAACTTTTTAACATTTTGTATACGCCCGATAATTCCGTATACCGAATATCCGTCCCCCGCAACCGGGGCCATACCCTTGCTTTACGCAAAACCTCTACGTCATATCCGCCTCCTTCGCCCACGCCTTCGCGGTTAAAAACCCTAAACTTGTCCGCAAACACCACCCAGTGTTCCCGCACAGCCCAGCGGGGGTGTCCCGCATGAACCCCGTAGGGCGCCCATTGGCCGCGCGCGAAACAGACACAACGGTTGTGCTTGGCGCGTTTCTCCCATTACGCAACATGGTGTGGCTCCAATAAAGGCGGCACTCAGGATAAAACCTTCAGTGCCGCGGCGCCCAACGCCGCACTTTCAAGCACGCCGCACCCAAGGGAGCCCTATAGGGACTTAGAGCTTATCCGCAAATAGGAAAGAGCCGATAAAGGAGGTATGAAAAGAGCAAAAGGAAGCGGGATCAAATCATGGGAACTGACGGAGGAGTTGTGGGAACTGGTCAAGGATTTC
>JAIRNN010000265.1 GCA_031257995.1 Spirochaetaceae bacterium
TGAGGCGTATTATAATCGCATTCGACTGCATTCGGCACTTGACTATGTGGCACCTCATGTGTTTAACTCAAGGTAAGTCGCTTAACGGTGTCTACCTTACGGGGTAAAGTCCAGGATACGGTACTTCCTTTCTCCCTGCGCTATACCACACAACCGCACATTTTATCATAGCTTCATTATCTGCGGTTCTTGTGATTCATTTGTGGTTTTTTTGTGATCCTATGCGTTTACCCTGATCGGTAATTAGAGATTACTTGCGCGTTTTTTGCGTATGGAGTATAATAACATAAAGGTGTAATGATGAAGACTAAAATAGCTTTACTTTTGTTTGTGATGTTATGTGCCGTCCCGCTTCTTGCGCAAGAACAGGAGGAGGGGGACAGTTTTTTTTGTGTAACGATTCCGGCGTACAAGATATACCCTCATTCGAAAGGTTATATATTTACCTACCGGAAGAATTCTGTCGAGATCGGACGTCTCTTTTTTCCTTATGAGTGGTTTTGGAATAAACCGGGTGGGAGCGAAGGGGCGATCAAAGGAGTGCCGATAACACTCCGCCCCGGCAACACAGTATGGCCGCATGTCTCGATTTTTTATCGTAACGGTGAGTTTAGTTATGTTAAACTCTATACGCGGCAGGATGTAGGCCACCAATCGTGGGGTTTACGCTCTATGTCCCCCGGCTTTGACGCGGCTTTTGAAAACGCCGATCCGCCAATACTGGAGTTCGGTAAACCGTAATTTCATCCTTGTTCCGCCGCATTGTGCATCTCGTCAAGGCGGCGCATGATCTCGTCCACGACCGCCTGTTTCTTGTCGGCATCCTCAGACATTGCGGCTCGCACTTCCTCCCGAAAGGCCTCACAGGAGACAGGCTCGCTCACGGTGAAGCGAACCACGTCGGGAACCATGTAGTCGGCAAGCATATCGTCTTTGGCATCCTCCCGCATCCGCATGGCAACGCCGTTTTTCGAGACAAAGCACATATAGTCAAAGCCCTTCACATAGGTTTCGATCTCTCGCACCCCCCGCTTGGAATCGGGTTCCCAAGGCCGGTAACGGGTTCCGGATGGATAGACAAGAATGATCTTCCCACGCTTTTTCGCGTCGTTCAGGGCTTTGGCCGCCGCCCGGTTGATTGAGGCGAGGGCGAGAAGCCGATCCTTGTCCTTTTCCGCGTCGAGGTTGGTGATGGTACGGCTCGGACAAATAATAATCCTCGGATAGATGGAAGCGAAAGCCGCGACCATGGGGTTGTCAACTGTCAGCTTCATACCCGCGATGGCAATCACGGCCTTCTGAAGCTCCTCGCCACGCTCCCCGTGCTGCCCCAGAAAATAGTAAAATTCAGGCAAATCAAGATTGCTGTAATGCTCGACCATGAGCAGACAGGAATGGCCCGCCTTCGCCAGTTTCAACAACCTATACAGGTTGTCAACCCCCCTGATCCCCGACCCCGGCAGCATAAGGCTCTCTACGATTTTGTTCACATATGGCAGGAGATCCAGCCGCCCCTCGGCGTTCACCGTCTCCGGCGTTACCTCCGTCGGCGCCTTGGCAGCAACCGTTACTTGCCGAATCATCTCAGCGTAATGTTCTTTGAATGTTTGCATAACGACAGTATACCATATAAAAGATACCGTGTCAACAACTTTTAAGCCTCTTTTTTGGTGATCTCAGGCGAAAAAACTTAAAAACAATGTTCAATTTGCGGGCTCAACCACCGATAATTAAAGTAAGTACAGCAGTTTTCCCACAGAAAATCACGGATGAGAACCTGTGGGAATCTTTGAATGATTGGAAGGAGTTATTATGAGAAACAAGGGTTGGTTAATCGTTGGCGTAACGGTGTTGCTATTGGTGGTAATGGCGGCGAGTTGCCAGTCCAACAAGAGCGATGCTGCGCGGGCGGTAAATTCCGAAGTTGTAGTACGCCGCATTGACAGTAACGCGTCTATACGGGTCCGCGTTTTCATTGACGGCAGACAGGCAGGTATACTCCGTATTGGGGAAACCGCCACCTATAAAATAAAAAATGGCGAACATACCATTTTTGTCAATTCCGATTCTTATGCGGACAGGGAACCCAGTGTTCTTGAGTTTACATCATACCAGTCCCGCCATGTTTTTGCGGTTGCCGATGGAATGATTGCTCCACTATCACAGCAGGATACCTCCTCAAACGCCTCTTGGTCGGGGTCGGGATATGATCTGGATACGGCGGTTAAAACCTCGTTTGATGTTATTGCACAAGAGCTGAAAAACAAGACCAAGATAGCGATTCTCAATATTGCGGCCGACAATCAAAGCGAAGGTACCTTTGTCATTGAGGAAATGACCTATTTAGCCGTTCATTCCAAGAAAAAGTTTGTCGTCATTGACAGACGCAAAATCGAAGCTATTCGTGTCGAAAAGAATTTCAACCGGACGACAAGCTACGAAGATGACTTTTTAATATCGATCGGGCATTTACTTGGCGCGGAGGTAATCCTTACCGGCAATCTGAACGGCACCAATGATCTTCGCCGCCTGAGAATCAAGGCGCTGAATGTCAAGACCGGGCAATTAATCGGCATGGCTTCAGAAAGAGTCTAGAAAGGCGCACTCGTATGCACTCACGGTACTATTTATTGTGGCGGCATGTCGATACGCCGTTTGAACGTTGCCGGAGGACGCTGTGCTACCCGCCGGCGGCTGTGATGGCTAGCAATGCCGCCTTCCGGCAGCGTTCAAACGGTTAATGGATATACTACATGGTACGTGGGACGGGGTCATTTTGCGCCGAACAGGATGTGAAGGTACATGCTGTGCGGAAAAACAAATATATGAACTAGCAGCCAGATAAGAGAAAGGGATTTGGCCGCCCACGAGAGGCTCTTTTTTTGCATATAAACGTACCAGCCGAGCAGAACCATGAGGTTATCCGCTACGAGGCGGTTTGACCAGTGTTCGACACCCTGAAACCAATAGGCGACGGTTGCGCCGAAAAGGCCCGTCTCGGCATAGTGCTCGATATTTTCCCATAAAAGTGCCAGCGCGAAGGTCAGAATAAAGTTGAGTATTCTTTTTTGAGCGCCGGTAAATCCGTGTTTTTTGAATAACGTGTCGATAAATAAACCGGCAAACGCCGCCAGCGAAATGCCGTTCAGAAAATGTTCAAATGACCACACGTCAAAAGCGGCCGCAGTCTTAAAGCCCCATAGTAACAACTGCCGCCTCCTTGTCGTTCCCGTTTGAAATGGTTTTTGGGTCACTTAATGTGTGGCGCTTTCCCCTGCACAATGCGGCTTCTTTTAACGCGATGATTTTATCAGCCAGTGAAATAATCCAGCCTTCACGACAGCGGGGCAGGGTGAATAAGGTCCACGGCCACATGAGCGTCTTGATGCAGGAGTATTCTTTATTTGTGATGTTAAAAATTTCCCGCGCTTTTTTTGCCGCGATTGCGGGATGCGCCCAGCCGTGAAGAACATAGCGCAGTCCGGGAATATGCCATTCATAAAGAAAAAAATCATGGAGCAACGCGGCCCGCACAACGCATTTTTTGTCTACGTCATGCCGCTTTTCGGCCATCTCGAAGGCTCTTTCCGCGACCGCGATGCTGTGGTCGTAAATCGTGATGGAACCGTGCGAAAAAATCTTTTTGCCTGCCTTGAAAAGCTCGTGTTCCAGTATTTCTTTCGCATAGGCGTTAAACAAATCTCTATCTTTCATGCGTTCTTCATTCTCCTATTCCGCGCCTGTTGTACTGGAAAAAACGGCCCACCCTTTCACGGTGATTCCCGCTTTTTTGGCCCTGAGCAACTTTGCGCAGGTGAAAACGGCATCAACAAAAAAGCCCAGTACGAAAACGCCGTCAACGAGCCATAAATAGTTCCCGAAAAGCAGGGCGAGACCTGCGATGAAGTCCCAGTAAAAATAAACGACAGCAAGCGTTATCAATCCAAAAAAAATGGAGATCGTCAGGCATATTCTCCCCTGAAAATGGCACCATTTTGTGTGCGGATAGGTCGCGTAATCCCAGCATTTTACCCTGAAACATTTTTCCAGAAAGACGGCCATGATGTATTCGACGGCGGTACACACGACAGCTCCGGCCAAAAAGACCGCGAAAGGATATGCTTTGAACACGTTTCCAATGACATAAACGCCCGCTCCGCCTATCGCGTGGCTCAAAGCAAAGGGCCCCTTGAAAAAGCCTTTGTTGACCGGCCGCTTTCTTACAATGGTTTCCTGTACGGACTCCAAAGCCCAGCCGGTAAACCCAAGAAAGAATAGCTCAAAAACAAATACCGCGAATCCCAAAGCAGGGAACATTATTCCGGTCATATAACGCAACAAAAAACCTTGCTCTGAGAGACGCTTTTCTATGCTTCCGGGGGGGTTTCCAAATCAGTCGCTGGCGGCACTGTTGACTCAGCCGCCGGTTCCGCAACCGAAGCCGATACGGACACCGATTCCGGTTCGGAAACCTGCGCTGCTTCGTCCGGTTCGCCTTCACTGACGGGTTCCGTGGTCTCCATGGTTTTTGGCCCCGCAACGGGCTCGTTATGGTGAGACCGCCTCTTTGCGGGAGTCTCGGCCTTCGTCTGTTGTGCCTCAATCGTGATGGATACTTCCGCACTCGTGTTATCGTAGAGCTTCACGGTAAGTTTATGCTTCCCCGCGTTCTTGATGGAATTGCCCGGAATCTCGATCTTCTTGCGCTCGATGGCAAACCCATGCTTGGACAACTCGTCCATTACCGTCTGCGTCGTAACCGCACCGTAAAGCTTCCCGTTGCCCCCCGCCGGCATGACAATAGTCAGATCCAGCGCTTCAAGCCGTTCCTTGAGACTGGCCGCATCTTTGCGCTTCTCCGCCTTCCGCGCTTCAATCTCGCCTCTCCGCGCATCGAACATCTTCTGTGTCCGCTCGTTGAAAGGCACCGCAATCCCCCGGGGCAGGAGAAAATTCCGCGCATAGCCCCGCGCAACATACTTCACATCGCCTTCCTCGCCCAAAGTCGCGAGGTCTTTATTCAGAATTACCTTTGTATTCATCGTTTACTCCAACATACCCAACACCGGGAAAGAGAATTATTACAGAGCATGAAAAAATTGTCAAGGGGCCGCGTTGCCTCATAAAAAATGTTACCGAAAAGGGATCATGCCTCAAATAGAAACGTCAACTTGTTGGCGCTGTTACCCAAATTAAAATAAGGGGGAACGAAGGAGGGCATCCGAACGGG
>JAIRNN010000266.1 GCA_031257995.1 Spirochaetaceae bacterium
TCGACCGGAGAGCGGGCTGGAGCGAAGGAGGAGACGGGCCTGTTGCATTTATCTGCGTGGAGCATTTTTGGGCCCGCGCCGTGTTGCAGAAATGCCAAAACACGCTCAATGTTTCGCGCGCGGCATTGGGTGTCCCCCTCTTTGTATTTTTCTTGGTAAAATCACTGCTAAAACTATATCAAATCCTCAATTTTTCCAAAATTGGAATTGCTGCCGCCGAACAGCGATCTCTTGACAAAGCCTCCGGATTCGGTCATTATACGGGTATGACCCTCATGACTATTGAAGATTTGGTAACGACGGCAAGTCTTGCGCGGCTCCACCTTGACAAGGCGGAGCTTGAACAGGCGTTTCCCGCTTTTGAGCAAATGCTCGCGTTTTTTGCCGATATGCAGAATGCGGATGACGATACGGCGGCCTTCGGGGCTTCGATTGCGGGGCTGTCGCGGGATGCGCGGGAAAGCGTACCCGCATTGTTTCGTGGGGACGATCCTGCGGGGGCGGACCGGTATAACCCGGCATTCTCGCTCAACGAGAGGTTTTTGGAAAATACCGGGGAACGGGATGGGCCTTTTATGGTTGTTCCCAATGTATTATAGAAAGAAATAGAAAGAAGTTTACAGAGATGAAACTACCGGACGGATTTGAGGCCTACTACAAGGCTTGGGAAGAAAAAATCGGTGCTTTTCTCAAATGGGTGCCCGAAAAGACCGGGCCAACAGATGTGGTGGTATCTGCCACTACAGATGCCGCGCCCCCGGCAACGGAAGCCGCCTTCTTAGTCAAAGATTTACCCTTTGCTGTGAAGGACAACATCGCGGTGAAAGACTGGACGTTATCCTGCGGCTCGAAAATACTCGAAAAACTGGTCGCGCCTTACACGGCGACGGCGGTCGAGCGGATCACCGCATTCGGCGCGTGGGTCGTGGGGAAGACCAACATGGACGAATTCGGCATGGGTTCGTCCACCGACGCATCAGCGTTACAACGGACGAACAACCCGTGGGACATAAGCCGTGTTGCGGGCGGCTCGTCAGGCGGATCGGCGGCCGCGGTTGCGGCGGGGATTGTCCCGTTTGCGCTCGGTTCGGATACGGGCGGTTCAGTCCGCCAGCCGGCGGCATTCTGCGGTATTGTGGGGCTAAAGCCAACTTGGGGCGCGGTCTCCCGTTACGGCCTTGTCGCCTATGCGTCGAGCCTCGAACAGATCGGTGTCCTCTCCGACACCGTTGCCCGAAACCGCGCCGTCTTTGCGCTGATGCGTGGGGCCGATGTTCGGGATCAATGTTCCCGCGATGCGCCTGGGTCTTCTCCGCCTCTTTACGGGAACGATGGGAACAAGGCCAAACCCGGCACTATCGGCGTACTCAAGCCCGAATCCCTAGCCGAGGCAATCCTGCGCGGGGGTAATCAAACCGGTATCTCCCACGGCGGCCTTTCCGAGGCCGTCTACCGGGGTTTCGAGAGGGCCAAACAGAACCTCGTCACGCTGGGCTATAAACTCGTTGACGTTGACCTCCCCTGTTTGAAATATGCCGTCCCCGCCTACTACACGATTGCCACTGCCGAGGCCAGCGCGAACCTCGCCCGTTTTGACGGCATCCGCTACGGACAACGTCCGCCCGTCCCTGAAAACCCCGATGAACTTGTCGAAAAAAGCCGCGATCTGGGGTTTGGCGGTGAAGTAAAACTTCGCATTCTGCTGGGGACTTTTGTGCTCCGTTCCGGCTTCCAAGACCGCTACTATCTCCGCGCCCAGCGTATCCGCGCCGGGATCAAGCGAAGTTTTGAAAACCTCCTTGGTACAGATTCCGCAGAGTCCGCGCCCGGCCACGTGGACGCGATCCTCCTCCCCGTGTTCCCGACCCAAGCCTTCGGACGCGGCGACACGGGTCTCTCTCCTTTCGCCCAAAAAGCCGCCGACATCTACACCTGTTCCGCAAACCTTGCCGGCCTCCCCGCGCTCGCCTTCCCCGCTTCCCTCGAAGACGGCCTCCCCGTCGGTGTTCAACTGCTGGGCCGCTCATTCTCGGAAGGAATGCTCTTTGACATCGCCGAACGGTATGAAAAAGTACACCCCTTTCCGCACCCCGCAGGCTGGAAACCGTTCTATAGTGCTTCTACTGAAAGCCAACAATAAGGAGAATATAAAAGTTTTGCGGTCCGGTATTCAGAATAAGGGGCGGTTTTCTCAGGTTTCCGGCACGTTTCGGGACGGCTTTCTGATCAATGCCGTACTGCTCGCCTCCGCCGTGTTGCTCTTCGCGGTTTCCCATCCCAACCCGCTCTTTCCCAAAGGCGTTGCCGCCGCCGGGTGGGTTGCCTACATCCCGGTATTTCTCCTTGTCCGGCGCTGTTCGCTTCCGGCTTCCATCTTCTGGGGCGCGGTCTACGGGTATGCCGCCTACAATCTCTTCGGTTATTGGCTCGCCGTGTTCCACCCGCTGGCCGGCATCATCGTCGGCACCCTCGAACTCTTTTGGTTCGCGTTGCTCTTCTTCCTGCTGAAACTCATCTCCCGCCTCATGCCGCGTTTCGCCTATATCCCGCAGACCCTCCTCTGGGTGGGCTTTGAATACCTGCGGACGCTGGGATTCGCCGGGTATCCCTACGGCTTTATTGCCTATTCCCAATGGCAGGTCATCCCCCTCATCCAGATAGCGGGACTCGCCGGGGCATGGGCGGTTAGCGCGGTGGCGCTGTTTCCCCAAGCCGTACTCGGCCACGCCCTGCCTGCCCTATCCGGCAGCTTAACCGGCAATCGGGCGCACGGGGCGCGAAACGGAGGCCTCCTTGCCGCCGCTTCCGCCCTGAAACGTTTCCCAAAGCCGCTTTTCCCCCTTATCCCCTATCTTGTAATCCTCGCCGCCGTCCTTGTTTACGGTTTCGCGGTCCCGCACGATTTTTCCGCCGAAACCCAGACGAAAGTCGCGCTCATCCAGCACAACACCGACCCGTGGAAGGGCGGACTTGCCGAATACCGGGAAAATTTTCGCGTCCTTGCGCGTCTCTCGGACGAAGCGTTGCGGGAATCGCCTGACATTGACCTCGTGGTCTGGTCGGAAACAGCGTTCGTGCCGCGTATCTACTGGCACCAAACCTACCGGGACGACCCGGACTCCTACGCGCTGGTGAAAGACCTGCTCGAGTATCTTGCGGCAAAACCCGTCCCCTTCCTCATCGGAAACGACGACGCGCGGCGGGAACTCCAGCCCAACGGCCAGTGGGAACGGGTTGACTACAACGCCGCCATCCTCTTTCGCAAGGCCGAGATCGTCAATCAATACCGGAAACTCCACCTCGTGCCCTTCACCGAGTACTTTCCCTACGAAAAACAATTCCCGCTCATCTATCAATGGCTCCTCGCCGCAGACACCCACTTTTGGGAACCCGGCAAGGAGGCCACCGTCTTTGAAATCGCCGGGGGTTCAAGCGGCCGCCTCTTAAAATTCTCAACACCCATCTGCTTTGAAGACAGCTTCGCCGACCTTTCCCGCGCCTTCACGCAGAACGGCGCCGAACTCATCGTCAACATCTCCAACGACGCCTGGTCAGGCAGCCTTTCCGCCCAATACCAGCACCTCTCGATGGCCGTCTTCCGCGCCGTCGAAAACCGCCGCGCCCTGGTCCGCTCCACCGCATCAGGCCAAACCTGCGTTGTCATGCCCGATGGCGCCGTCCTCTCCGAATCCGCCCCCTTCGCGGAAAACTATCTCACCGCCCGCGCCCCCCTCATGGCCGGTACCACCCTCTACACCGCCTTGGGCGACTTCTTCCCCGCACTCTGCCTCGCCTTCGCCCTCATCGCGCTTGTCTTCGCCGCCGTTACGAGAAATAAAAGACAAGAGATATAAATGTCGCGCAGGAAGTGATTAGGTGGGGGAAGTCTCCCCCTCGCTACAGACTTGCTCCGGTCGTCCCTCCCTCCGCAATTCTTCCGCTACCCCCTCTGCGGGGGACACCCCCGCAACGCCCCCATCCCTGCGCCGGAATAATCTGTTGTTCTGGTGCGTTCGGTAAGGTTAAACCGGGATGCTGTTTAGTTATCGTATCGTGAGGCCGGAGACAGCGGCCCTCCGGTCCGCCGATATGCTGCATAGTAAATGGCATTGTGAATAATGGATTTTGGAGACTTCCCGCGTCATTCCTATAATTTTTCATTGAGCCTATTCCAAAACCACGATTTTTTCACTTTTTTCGTGCCGAAGTAAAGTAGGACGGCTGGTAACCGCATATATAGCAGGAGGTTTTTATATGCATAAACCGCGAAAGTTAGACCAAAATGTCTGGTACAAAGTGGGGTCGGAGATCAATATCGGCGAACCCTTGTTCAAGCTGCCGATGGCCAAAGCGCTGCTGCACAGCGTGCTCCTCGAAACAAAAGCGCGTTACGGCTTCGAGATGCGCGGACTCCGGCTTGAGGGGGCGCTGCTCTCGTTCTACATCAAGCCCGACGATGGCCTGGAACTGCCTGAGATAATGCAGTGGATTAAGCAGACGTTTCCCGTCCGGCTTAACGTCCTCACGGGAAGGACGGGGCACGTCTGGGGAGACCGGCTCAACGCTTCGCGTTGAGCTAAGGAGTTTCGCTTTGCGAAACTCCAGAAGCAAGCCAAAGGCTTGCGACCGGGTCGGAGGTATTGCCGGGGGAGCCGCCTGCGTGGGCGAAGCCGGTGGACTGGGAGGCGGTGGACGCGGAGGCGGAAAAGCCCCTTGACGAAGTTATAACGTACCGGGCGGGTTGGGGCAGCCCCCGTAAAAACGCAAAGTCAAGGTGGAACCAACTTTTGTTCGAAGCCGCCCCCAAATCCCCGTCTCCGCCCGCTTAACCGCCCCGGATCACGGCCCAAAAGGGGGTTTCAGCACACCTCAAAGCTCCCGGCCAAAGGCGGCCAGGCGAGAGGTCTGTCCCCGCCTTCATCGCAGGCCCCTATCGCGGCCTTAACTACGGCTGAATCACGATTACCCGCCGATGAACGGGTAATCTGTGGGCCTTTTAACCATTTAGCAGGGGAAAATCGCGGCAATTGCCGGTCCCCCGCTCCGGTACAAGCTGAAAACTTGAGCGGGTTTCCGGCATCTCCCTCTGCGGGGACAGCCCCCGTTTTCGACCCTAAACTTGATCCGCAGGCGGCAGATAGCCGAAATGAGCCGGACCCGGCCGCCCGCCTAGAGGCAAACCGTTCTGTACCAGCAGCGATAGCACTACCGGGCAGGATAGGTTCTGTGGGTCAAGTTTAGTACACCGCGAGGGTTCCGCCCGGTAACCCGCGAGGAACATAACCCTACGGAGCATAGTACCGCGCGGGGAGTACGGGCGGTACCCCCTTTTTTTCTTTCCCCAGAATGGGGAAACCACCGCGATTGCTTAACACGCTGCCTCCAAGGAAAGCCCTATAGGGACTTCGTCCCGTCGGGGCCTTGACCGTTTTTACGAAGTATGGTAGACTGGACAATTATTGTATGAACAGCAATTTACTTTTGGAGATGGTATGGATATCCAATTACAGGAACTTATCGAGAAGATAAAGAAAGAAGGCGTTGAATCCGCGCAGGCGGATGCGGCGAAACTCAAGGCCGTTGCGTCGTCCGAAGCGAAGAAAATAGTCGAGGAGGCCAAAAAGCAGGCCGATAGCATTATTGCCGGGGCCAACGCGGACCGGGTGAGGAGCGAGAAGGCGGGGGTTGCGGCAGTGGAGCAGGCTTCGCGGAACTTGGTGCTCGCGTTCAAGGGCGAAATTCAGGGGCTTCTGGACAAGATTGTGCGGGATGCGGTCGCCGCGTCCTATTCGGTCGAGGTGGTGAAGGCTGTTTTGCCCGATTTGATCAAGAATTGGGCGGCGAAAAACACGGATTCTCTTGCGGTGGCGCTTTCCGAAAGCGATTTGAAGAAGATTGACGACGGGTTTAAGGCCAAGCTGGCCGCGCGGCTCAAAGGCGGCGTGGATTTCACTGTGGGGAAGACGCTGGATGCGGGATTCCATATCGTTGAAAAGGACGGATCGGCGTTCTATGATTTTTCTGCCGAGGCGGTGGCGGCGCTGCTTTCCGCGTATCTCAATCCCAAACTTGCCGAATCGCTGAAAAACGCGGCGAAGGGGCTGTAGGCATTGCGTAACTATTACTACTTTGTCGCTACGTTGCCCTGGGTAACTTACGGGGACGCGCCGCCCAAGAGTTCGGGGGCGTTCCGCGAGGAGTGCGCGGCTCATCTTGCGCCCGGCGATGCGGCGTTGCTCCAATACTGCACATACAACGTGGCGGTGGCAATGGGAAACGCGCAGGCCACGGGGTCGGCGTTTATTGACGCGCTCTTGGCCCGTGAGCGGACGCTTTTGCTTAACTTGGCCCATCTGCGGGCGGCGCGGCTGAAGCGGCAGTTGCCGGGGGAACCGCCTCGTGACGCTTCCGATGCGGAGGCGGCGGCAAAGGCGGCGTTTGAGATGGGCGATCCGCTTGAGGCGGAGGTGTTTCTCGACCGGGGGCGCTGGGATGCGATTGACGCGCTCGCGGGGATTGACTTGTTCAGCGTGAACATGGTCTACGCATACTTGTTGAAGTTGCAACTGTTGGAACGGCGGCAGCGGTTTGACACCGAGAAAGGGTTCGCCGGGTACAAGGGGTTGTATGATACGATTCTGGACGAATACAACGCGAGCTCCGGGGGCGGGGCTTAGTAAAGAGGATATCGAGGATAGACATGAAAGGAACCAAAGGAAAGGTCGCCGCCGTGAACGGCAACATGGTCGCCGTTGATTTTGACGGTGTTGTGTCGATGAACGAGGTGGCGTTTATTGAAACAGGGGGGAAGCGGCTGAAGGGCGAGGTTATCCGCGTCAAGGGGAACACGTGCAGTTTGCAGGTGTTCGAGATGACGAAGGGGATCACGATTGGCGACGGCGTTGCGTTTTCAGGCGATATGCTGGCGGTTGAGCTGGGGCCGGGCCTCCTTACGCAGATATATGACGGTTTGCAGAACCCGCTCCCGCAGTTGGCCGAGAAGTGCGGCTACTTTCTGGAGCGCGGAGTGTATCTTGACCCGCTTCCGCTGGACAAGGAGTGGGCGTTTACCCCTCAGGCGAAGGCGGGCGATGTGGTTGTCCGCGCCGACACGCTGGGGACGGTTCCCGAAGGCGTGTTCACGCACCGGATCATGGTGCCCTTTAATATGTACAAAACCTACACGGTGAAGTCGATCAAGCCGGCCGGGAACTACAAGGTACGCGATACGATTGCGGTGCTTGCCGATGAAAAGGGCGAGGAAACCGAGGTGGGGCTTTCGTTTTTCTGGCCGGTGAAACGCGCCATCAACTGTTACGAGGAACGTTTGAAGCCGGAGGAACCGATGGTAACGCAGGTGCGGCTCATCGACACGTTTTTTCCGGTGGCGCGGGGCGGTACCTACTGTGTGCCGGGGCCTTTCGGCGCGGGGAAGACGGTGCTTCAGCACACGACGAGCCGGAACGCCGATGTTGACATCGTGATTATCGCGGCCTGCGGGGAACGCGCCGGGGAAGTAGTCGAGGTTTTGAAGGAGTTCCCCGAACTGACCGATCCCAAAACGGGTAAATCCCTCATGGAGCGCACGGTTATCATTTGTAACACGTCTTCGATGCCGGTCGCGGCCCGCGAGGCGTCGCTCTACACGGCGGTAACGATGGGCGAATATTACCGGCAGATGGGGTTGCATGTCCTGCTTCTTGCCGACTCGACGAGCCGCTGGGCGCAGGCCCTCCGCGAGATGTCGGGCCGCCTTGAGGAGATTCCGGGCGAAGAGGCGTTTCCCGCCTATCTGGAGTCGAACATTGCCGGTTTTTATGAGCGGGCGGGCCTCGTCCGGTTGAAAGACGGGGCGCTGGGTTCGGTGACGATTGGCGGTACGGTCTCTCCGGCGGGCGGCAACTTCGAGGAGCCGGTTACCCAGGCGACATTGAAGGTGGTCGGCGCGTTTCACGGCCTTTCCCGCGAGCGTTCGGACGCGCGCAAGTATCCGGCCATCCATCCGATGGATTCGTGGTCGAAGTACCGGGGCATCATCGACGAGGCCAAGGTCGGCTATGCGCGGAAAATCCTTTCGCGCGGCGTTGAAGTTGAGCAGATGATGAAGGTTGTCGGCGAGGAAGGGACCAGCCTCGAAGATTTTATCATCTATCTCAAGGGCGATTTCCTTGACGCGGTGTATCTCCAGCAAAACTCGTTTGACGAGGTGGATGCGTCGGCAAGCTCGGAGCGGCAGAAGTACACGTTCCGGTACATCCTCCGCATCTTGGGCAGCGTGTTGTCGTTCAAGGACAAGGAAGATGCCCGTGTCTGGTTCAACGGGTTGCGGCAGAAGTTTATCGACTTTAACTATTCGCCGTGGCAGGAGAGCCGGTTCAAGACGCTGGAGGGCGAGTTGCTGGGCCTCGTGAAGGATAAGGCGTCCGGTCTTGACCCGGCAGTGGAGAAATGGCTCGATTGAGGGATTGAGGGAATAAGGATAAGGTAGAACCATGAAAAAGATATATAGCAAGATTGAGTCGATAACGGGTTCCGTTATTACCGTACGGGCCGAGGGTGTCCGTTACGGCGACCTTGCCAGAATCGAGACGGGTTTCGGCACGTCGCTGGCCGAAGTGAACCGGCTTGCGGGCGGCCTCGTGTCGTTGCAGGTGTTTGCGGGCGGGCGCGGCGTTTCAACCGGCGACCGCATCGAGTTTTTGGGCCACCCGATGCAGGTCTCGTTTTCCGAAAACCTGCTGGGCCGTGTGTTTACCGGTTCGGGCGGCCCGCGCGACAACGGCCCCGCCCTTACCGAGAATTTCATCCCGATTGGCGGCCCGTCCGTAAATCCGAGCCAGCGCATCATTCCGCGCAAGATGATCCGCACCGGCATCCCGATGATCGACTTGTTCAACACGCTGGTCGTGTCCCAGAAGTTGCCGATTTTCTCGATTTCAGGCGAGCCGTACAACGAGTTGCTCGCCCGTATTGCGATGCAGGCCGAGGTTGACGTGATTATTTTGGGCGGCATGGGGCTGAAATACGATGACTATCTCTTTTTCAAGGACACGCTGGAACAGGGCGGTTCGCTTTCCAAAACGGTGATGTTTGTGCATACCGCCGCCGACCCGACGGTTGAATGCCTCATGATACCGGATATGTCCCTTGCCGTGGCGGAACAGTTTGCGTTGCAGGACAAGGACGTGCTGGTGCTGCTCACCGATATGACGAGTTTTTCCGACGCTTTGAAGGAGATCGCCATTTCGCAGGAACAGGTTCCGTCCAACCGGGGCTATCCCGGCGACCTTTACAGCCAGCTCGCGGCCCGCTATGAAAAGGCGGTTGACTTCGAGACGGCGGGGTCGATCACCGTGCTGGGCGTGACAACGATGCCCGGCGATGATGTGACCCACCCGGTTCCCGACAACACGGGCTATATCACCGAGGGGCAGTACTACCTGCGCGGCGGCCGTATTGAGCCGTTTGGTTCCCTTTCCCGCCTGAAACAACAGGTGAACGGCAAGACCCGCAAGGATCACCGCGCCCTGATGGACGGCATGATCAAGCTCTACTCCGCGTTCAAGGACACGCTTGAAAAGAAGTCGATGGGCTTCACGATGAGCGCGTGGGACGGAAAGCTTTTGCAGTACGGGGCGCGTTTTGAACGGGAAATGATGGACTTGTCGGTAAACATTTCGCTGGAGAAGGCGTTGGATCTGGGCTGGGAGATTCTGGCCGATTGTTTCAACCCCGACGAGACCGGTCTCCGCTCAGAGTTAATCGGAGAATTTTGGCCCAAACGAGCGTAGCGGTGGGGTTTTGGGGGGCGGAACCCCCAGGAGAGGGGTCGGCAATTTGCCGCAGTTTCCCCCCTTATTCCCGTGATTGAAAAGAGAACAAGGATTTGCGATGGCAAAGTTGAAGCTCACGAAAAATGAGCAGAAAAAACAGAAGGATAGCCTCAAGATGTTTCAGCGGTATCTGCCGACGCTGATGCTGAAAAAACAGCAGTTGCAGGCGGAAATTCGCGCGGTGGAGGTGCGGACGGAGGGTCTGCGCGGGGAAAAAGCGCGTTTGGACGAGGGTTTCAAGAAATGGATCGGCGTTTTTGGCGAGGAAGGCGTGTTTACGCCGGGGATTTTGTGTATAACAAGGCTTATTGCCGGCGAAGGAAACATTGCCGGGGTGCCGATTCCCCTGTTTGAAGGCACTGAATTTGAAATTGCGCCCTACGACCTCGTGGAAAAACCGCTCTGGCTCGATTTTGCGGTCGAAAATCTGCAAAAAGCGCTGCTCCTCGACCTTGAAATCAAGTGTCTTGAGGAACAAGAGCGGCGCTTGGAGAAGGAATTGCGCGTAACGAGCCAGCGGGTGAACCTGTTTGAGAAGATTAAGATTCCCGAAGCGAAGGCGAATATCAAGAAGATCGCGGTGTATCTGGGAGACCAGCAGACGGCGGCGGTGGTGCGCGGTAAAATCTCGAAGCGCGGTATGGAGAGGGCAAGCTGATGATCGTACCGATGAAGAAAGTGTCTGTCGTCGTGATGGACAAGAACAAAGATGCCGCGCTGGATGCGTTACGCGAGTTGGGGATTGTCCACCTTGAGCGGAAAACGGTCGCGTCCCCCGCATTGAACGGGTTAATTGAACGGCGGGCCCAGATTGACGCGGCTTCCGGCGCACTCCATACGTTTGCCCCAAAAAATGCCCCCAAAAAGGGCAAAGGCGTATCCGGGGCGGCCCCTTCTTTTGCGGGCGACCTCGTGTCCCATGTGCTGGAACTTTCGGCCCGGCGCAAGGAGGCGGAGGAGGCGGCGCTTGGCGCGGAACGGGAGAAGCAGCGTTTGGAAAAGTGGGGCGATTTCAACCCGGCGGATTTCAAGGCGCTCGCGGCAAACGGGGTGGAGGCGTATCTCTATGACGTTTCGCTTGCTTCCTACGAGAACAACGTGGGCGATGTGCCGGTGATCGTGCTGTCGTCCGACAAGAAGGCATCCCAGGCGCGTCTTGTCGCGTTTGGAAAAATTCCGAATGAAACGCCGTTTTCCCTGCCTGAAAAGTCGATTTCCGCGCTGAATGCGGAAATTGCGGGGCGCAGGGCGGAAATCGCGAAGATTGAGGCCGAACTCGTTTCGCTTTCATCGTTGCAACCGGCGCTTGACCGGGAAAAGGCCGAGGTTATCGCGAACGTTGAGTTTGAGACGGCAAAGGCGGGGATGGAGAAGGCGGATGACGGCGCGGCGGACGGCGAAACAGGGGCGGCAAATGTTGCGGTAAACGCGGCGGTAAACGCTGGGACAGATGCCGCGCTTTCCGTTTCGTGGATAAGCGGCTATGTCCCGGCCTCCGATACGGGTGTGCTGAAACGCGCCGCCAGCGAAAACGGCTGGGCGTTCTGCGCCGATGACCCTGCCGAGGATGACGCGGAAGTGCCGACCAAACTTAAAAACTCAAAGCTGGTGAGCCTCATCTATCCGCTCACCAAGTTTTTGGAGATGTCGCCGGGCTACCGCGAGGTGGACATCTCAGGCTGGTTCCTGTTATTTTTTACGCTGTTTTTCGGGATGATTTTCGGCGACGCGGGTTACGGCGCGATTCTTATCGCTGTCTCGCTCACCGGTATTTGCAAGACGGCCAAAAAGGGAACGCCGCCTGCTTTGGGGTTTTTTCTTTTGATGAGCGTGTCCAACTTCCTGTGGGGCTTGTTCACCTGTTCGTGGTTCGGGTTTGATTCCGCCCTTGTGCCGCGATTTTTGCAAAACGTGAGTTTGCCGCTCATCGCCAATGTTTCGTCCGAGCCGGGCTGGCTGGAAGCGTACAATGCCGGTAACGTCTGGATACGGGCGGGGCTTATCGCGCCGCAGTTTTCGGCGGAAGCGCAGAGTGCGGCGGTCAACCGGAACCTCATGGTGTTCTGTTTCTCCATCGCGCTCGCCCAGTTGAGTATCGCCCACATCATCGGCGTTATCCGCAACATCAAGTCGCTCAAGTTCCTCGCGGAGGTCGGGCAGTTGGGTATGCTGGCGGGGATGTACTGTGTGGTACTTTCGCTTGTGGCCTACAACACCGGCTTTGGCGGCGTGGAAACATGGCAGTACGGCGCGTTGTTCGGCGGATTCGCGCTGGTGTTCATCTTCGGCAACTACGAGGGGAACATTCTCAAGTCGATTCTTGCAAGTCTGACGAATATCATCTCGGCGGTACTCGGTATCGCCAACGTCTTTTCCGATATCATGTCGTACATCAGGCTGTGGGCCGTGGGGCTTGCCGGAGCGTCAATATCGAGCACGGTTGACGCTTTCGCAGGGCCGATGCTGGGCCACTTCCTGTTTTTCATATTTGGTATCGCGCTGCTGGTTTTTGGACACGGGTTTAATATGATGCTCAATGTGCTGTCGGTACTGGTTCACGGGGTGCGGCTTAACACACTGGAATTTTCCTCCCATCTGGGCCTCACGTGGTCGGGTTTCGCGTATAAGCCGTTTGCGAAACGTTAGTATTGGAGGTTGCTGTTTTTTGACCGGGGTCTTAAAACAGCCCGTTATAAAGGTTTTATTATCAAGGTTTAATAGAGGAGAATGGTTATGGATATTTTTGGGTTTATAGGCGCGGGCCTTGTTATGGGCATTTCCGCGATTGGTTCGGGAATCGGCATCGGTATCGCGGGTTCGGCGACGATCGGCGCGTGGAAGCGTTGTTACAAGGCCAACAAGCCGGCGCCCATGCTGTTGCTCACGTTTGCCGGCGCGCCGCTCACGCAGACGATTTACGGTTTCATCCTGATGCAGCAGATGAGCAACGCTTTGGAAGCCGGGGCAAACGGCGGGAAGTTGCTCGGTTTCGGCATCGGTACCGGCCTCGCGATCGCGTTTTCGGCCATCGCCCAAGGGAAAGCGGGCGCGGCGGGCGCGGATGCGTTTGGTGATACCGGTCAAGGCTTTACAAACTATATCGCCGTCGTCGGCATCTGCGAGACCGTCGCGCTTTTTGCGATGGTTCTCTCGATGATAAGCCTCGGCTAATACTAAGGAGACCACTATGGCGACAAAGAAAAAAACAGCGGTAGAGCTTATCGCGTTGCAATGCACCGAGTGCAAGCGCAAAAACTACACGACGGCGAAGAACCGCCGCAACATTCAGGAAAAGCTGGAGTTCAAGAAATACTGCCCCTTCGACCGGAAGCACACCGTGCACAAGGAAACGAAGATAAAGTAGGCCGTCGGGCCCCGTCGGGGTTTTGGGTACGGCTTGGAGGAAAAGGCGGCGGCTCTCCCTCCAAAAATCTTTCTTATCACATGAGCGGGGCGATGATGCGTAAAGTGTCTTGGACGGCACGGGTGAGAAAGGAACTTTCGCAGGAGGCGGGGGTTATTTCTTCGCACTGGGCTTGAGTGGCAAGGAAATCGTCTTGGATTTGGCGGATCGCGGCGGCGCGGTAGAGCCAGACACCGCACTCGAAGTGGAGGTAGAGGCTGCGGAAATCGAGGTTCATCGTGCCGACGGTGGCTACCGCATCATCAGCGACGAAGGTTTTTGAGTGGTTGAAGCCGCGTGTGTACTCGAAGATGCGGACTCCGGCTTCGATTAAATTGCAGTAATAGGAGCGGGTGATGAGATGCACGGCTCTTTTGTCGGGGCGGTGCGGCGTGATGATCCGCACGTCAACGCCGGTTTTTGCGGAAAGGGTGAGGGCGAGGCGGATGCTGTCGTCCAGGATGAGATAGGGGGTGTTGATATAAACGTACTTCCGCGCCGTGTTGATGATCTGGAGGTAGACCTGCGAACCGACGTTGTTGCCGTCAATCGGGTTTTCCGAGTAGGGGAGGACGAAGCCGTCTGAGGGGACAAGGCAGGGTTCCGTCGTCCACGGGTAAAACGCCGCATACCGGTCATGCCGCGTTTTTTTGCGTTCCGACTCGAAGTTCCACATATGGAGGAAGATAAGGGTTAAGCCCCACGCGCCTTCGCCGTTCAACATGATCCCGGCATCTTTCCAGTGGCCGTATTTCTCGTAGGCGTTGATGTACTCATCGCCGATGTTCACGCCACCGGTGAACGCGGTCTTGCCGTCAATCGAGATGATTTTCCGGTGGTCGCGGTTGTTCTGGATTGAGGAAAGGGCCGGGCTTAGGCGGTTAAAAACGAAACATCTGATGCCCTTTTGCCGTAACTGCGCGGGGAAGTCGTTGGGCAGGGACATAAAACAGCCGATGTCGTCGTATATGAGGCGGACATCGACCCCTTTTTTTACCTTTTTTTCGAGGACGATCAACAACTGATCGAGAAGGTAGCCGGGGTTGACGATGAAGAATTCAAGGAAGATGTATTTTTCGGCCTTTGCCATCTCCTCAAAGGCGCGTTCCCAAAACGCTTCGCCTGACGGGAGGTATTCGCACCTTGTGTGTTTGTAGAGCGGGAATTGGGCGTAGGTCTGGAGGAAGCGGGCCTGAAGATAGCCGGGTTCGTTGCTGGGTTGATCGCGGAGTTCGGGGAGGGTGTCGCCGGGGAGGAAGGCGGCTTCCACCCGTTTGGGCAACACCTCTTTGATAATCGCGCGGTACTTTCTTTGGTTTGTCTGGAAATAGAGCGCGAGATAGAGGAGCCCTCCGGCGATGGGCGAGATCAGCATGAGGAATATCCACGTGATCTTGTAGGCGGGCGGTTTTTCGTGGCGGTTGATAATGCGGACGCCGAAAACCAGTCCGGCGGCGTACAGCGTCCAGTATACGTACCGGAAGAGCGTGTGAAGCCCGATGGCGGCGGCAAGTATGAAAAAAAGCTGGATTGCCACGGCGGTGATGACCAGCACCCGCCGCCGCAAGATAATTCTTTTCCAGTTTTTGTCGTACTGGATCGCCGTCGACCGTCTCTCCATTTACCCTCCCTACTACCGTCTCACGGTTTACAGCCTCACGATGCGGGAAGAAGTCAAAACCTCGTTGCCGTTCTCCGTTACCAGCACGTCGTTTTCAAGACGGCAACCGCCCGCCCCCTTTTCGTAGAGGCCCGGCTCAACCGTAACAATCATCCCCGGTTGGAGTATCCATTTGTTGTCGTCTTTCGCAACGAGGGAGGGCGCTTCGTGGGCTTCAAGCCCGATGCCGTGTCCGAGGCCATGCGGCATGGAAACCCCGCGTGACGTGAAAAAGGCGTTGACGGTCTTCCCCACATCGCTGCCGCGCACCCCCGGCCGTACCGCCGCGATGCCGATAGCCGCCGCCTCTAACACAAGCAAAAACATCTCTTCCTGCCGGGCGGAAAGCGGCTCGCGCGCGAAAGTCATCGTTACGTCGCTGGTATAGCCCTGATAGACGAGACCGAAATCAAGAATGGAGAAACCGGTTGTTGCGAACGGCCCATTCGTGTAGGCGGGAAAACAATGGATGCCAAATGACCTCTCCGGCCCCGCGCACAACGTCTCAAACCCTGTGCCCTCACAACCGCGAAGGCGCGCCTCCCGCTCGATGAAGAGCGCGACATCGGTCTCTGTTTTCAGCTTTCCGATCTTCACGCCCTGCTCGACCTGCCCGATAAGCTCATCGGTTATCGCCGAAACCTGCCGGTAAACCGCGATCTCCGCCGCGTCCTTCACCGCGCGTCCGGCGTTCAGCATATCGCGAAGGCCGTCCTCTCTACAGAGAAGATCGTGCCCGGGCAGTTTTTCCCGCAATCGGCAGAATGCGGGGTAGGTTGTCGCGGAAGGCAGCTCGATAGGCCGGCCCTTTTCCACGCCGAAATGCCGGATCGCGCCCTCTATCGCGGCTGCCGTATCCCGGTCAAACGCGGTAAACGGCACAATCTTGTCCGCATCTGCGATTTTTTCCGCGAGAATAACGTCCCACGGCACGAGAAGCGACCCCCCGTTCGCGCTCAGAAAGAGCAGCGCGTCCATCGGGTGTCCTGAAAGCCAGCGCAGGGCCGGATCCCGCTTTGCCTCAAAATCTTCGATTACCGCGAGCGCTACACCTTCCCGCTTCATCCAGACACGGACCGACTCGCGCCGTTTTTGATAGATATTCATACTGTCAGTATAAAGGTAAGCGAAAAAAAATAAAAGATAACGCGCTTTTTCAAAGAAAACATAAGGATAAAAGGGGGAAGTCTCCCCCTGTCAACAAGTTAACAGGATGGTATAATCCCCCCAGCCAACAGTTTGATTTGTGATTGTGATAAAAATGCGGTTTTTTCAGATATTCTTTTCTTGTCACTCCGCAGTTCGGCCGTACCGGTACTGTCCGCCGCCGTATCTCCATTACCGGTTCCCGGCATAAGTATTTCCGGGCAAGACCGTCATCCGTTATCAGCAGCCCGGCG
>JAIRNN010000268.1 GCA_031257995.1 Spirochaetaceae bacterium
CCCGTTCGGATGCCCTCCTTCGTTCCCCCTTATTTTAATTTGGGTAACAGCGCCAACAAGTTGACGTTTCTATTTGAGGCATGATCCCTTTTCGGCAACTTTTTTTATGAGGCAACGCGGTGACTTGTCAATTGCGGGGGAACACACTACACTAGTCCTATGCTTGAGAAAGTTTTCAAGGCCCTATTTGGCACGCAGAGTGAGCGGGACGTGCGGGCGCTTCTGCCGATGGTACAGGCTGTCAACGATAAAGAGGATTGGGCGCGGGGGCTGGACGACAGTGCGTTTGCTGCCGAGAGCGAGCGTTTTCGGGAACGCTTCAAACAGGGTGAGAGTCTGGATGCGTTTTTGCCGGAGGCGTTTGCCCTTGCGCGGGAGGCGGCGCGGCGAAAGCTGGGCGAGCGGGCCTACGATGTGCAGGTGATGGGGTCTGTCGCGCTGCACCAAGGGAAGATCGTCGAAATGAAGACTGGCGAAGGAAAGACGCTGATGAGTGTCGCGGCGACCTACCTCAACGCGCTTTCCGGGGATGGGGTTCACGTTGTCACGGTGAACGACTATCTTGCCGAGCGCGATGCCGCGTGGATGCAGCCGGTGTTTGACCTCTTGGGCGTGTCGGTGGGGACGATTCTTTCCAATATGGACAACGAGCGGCGTAAGCTCAATTACGCCTGCGACATCACCTACGGTACGAACAACGAGTTCGGGTTTGACTACCTCCGCGACAATATGTTGAATACGCTCGACCGGCGGGTGCAGCGCGGGCATCATTTCTGCGTTGTTGACGAGATCGACTCGATTTTGATTGACGAGGCGCGTACCCCGCTCATCATTTCCGGCTCGGCGGAGGACGACACCTTCAAGTTTGCCGAGGTGGACAAGCTGCTGGGGACGCTTACGGAAGTGACAAAGAAGCCCAACGGCGACTATCCCGATGAGACGCAGGGCGAAGAGGTGGTTGGCGATTACAAGCTCAACGAGAAGAACAAGAACGTGAGTTGGACAAACGACGGTCTTGCCAAGATTGAAGGATTGCTCACCAAGCGCGGGCTTATCAAGGGCGCAATCGTGGACGAGGGGAACTTTGAATATCTGCACTACTTCACTCAGGCGATGCGGGCGCACAAACTCTTCCATATAGATGTCGATTATGTGGTGCAGGACGGGCTGGTGCAGATTGTCGATGAGTTTACGGGGCGCGTACTCTACGGGAGGCGGTATTCAGACGGCCTTCACCAGGCGATTGAGGCAAAGGAGCACATCCGCATTGCCGCCCGCAACCGCACGATGGCGACGATCACGTTTCAGAACTTTTTCCGTTTGTACAAGAAAATTTCCGGTATGACCGGGACGGCGGACACCGAGGCGGCGGAGTTTCACAAGATATACAACCTTGACGTGGTGGTGATTCCGACGAATGTTCCGGTGGCCCGCGCGGACGAGGATGATCTTGTGTATCTCAACGAGAACGACAAGTTCACCGCGATCTGTGACGAGATTCAGGGGGCGCACAAGCGGGGCCAGCCGATGCTGGTCGGTACGGTGTCGATCGAAAAGAGTGAAAAACTGTCCACCCTGCTCACGCGGCGCGGGGTGCGGCACGAAGTGCTGAACGCGAAGAACCATGCCCGCGAGGCGGCCATCATCGCGGAGGCCGGGGCCAAAGGCGCGGTTACGATCGCCACCAACATGGCCGGACGGGGTACCGATATCAAGCTGGGCGGCAATCCCGAACATCGCGCCCGCAAGACCGCCGGCACCAACGCCAGCCCGGAACGTTACGCCGAAGTGCTGGAGGCGGAACGGGAAAAATGGAAAGCGGACTGCGAGGAAGTGAAGCGGCTTGGCGGCCTCTATGTCATTGGCACGGAACGGCACGAAAGCCGCCGTATCGACAACCAGCTTCGCGGAAGGTCGGGACGGCAGGGTGATCCCGGCAGATCCAAATTTTTCATCTCGATGGACGATGAGCTTATGCGGCTTTTCGGCGGTGAAAAGATGAAATCCCTCATGGCGAGGATCGGCATGGAGGACGGTGAACCGATTTTTCACCCCCTGCTCAACAAGAGTATCGAACGCGCCCAAACCAAGGTAGAGGAGCGCAACTTTGAAATCAGGAAACACCTCCTTGAATATGACGATGTGCTCAACCAGCAGCGGAAGTTCATCTATGAACAGCGCGATGCCATCCTTGCCGATGAAAACCTGAAACAGCGGGTAAACGAAGCGAGCGCGGATATGGTCTCCGTGATGATGGCTCGTTACAAAGATGCTGCCCGGCACGACGAGCAGGCCGCGCTTTCCGCCTTTGTCTCCGACCTCAAACAGAAGTTTAACTATGTGCTGGATGTATCCGGCAAGCCTGTTCCTCCTGAAACGCTGGAAAAGGAGATCGTCGTGGGGCTTGAAAAGGACATTGCCGACAAGGAAGCGCTGGTCGGGGTTTCCCAATTGAACGCCTTCATCCGGTTTCAGTACTTGCAGTTCATCGACCGCAAATGGCTTGACCATCTGGAGAATATGGAGGCGTTGCGCGAGGCGGTCTACCTCCGGCACTACGCCCAAAAAAACCCGCTCACTGAGTATAAACTGGAGGGTTTTCAGATTTTCGACACGATGGTGGACAGCATCCGAGAAGAGATCGCCTCCCGCGTACACCTAGTCCGCATCCAGCAGGGCGGCGAACGTCCCGCAACCCCGGCCGCCCGTGCGATGTCCGCGACCCATTCCGGCGTAGAAGCCTTTGGCGGCGGCGCGGCGCAACACCCCGGCAGCGCAGGTCCGGCCCAAAGAGCCGTCACAGTCAAACGTTCCGTCCCCAAAGTCGGCAGAAACGACCCCTGTCCCTGCGGCAGCGGCAAAAAATACAAACATTGCCACGGACGATAGGCCGGGGAATCACGTTTAACCGCCAATTTGCTCGAAATCCTGTATAACGTTATTGGCAACCAGCATATCAATTTCCGCCATAGACATGAGCAAGTCCGTCTATTTTACACAACACATGGCCCATCTGGTGGAAATGGACGGTCTTACATCCGCTTATATCCGCGTAAAGTCTGACAGTACCCATCAAATCCCCGCGCAAATTATCGGTGCTTTGGTGCGTAAAAAGCTTGAAACGTAAAAATCGCAGGTCTAACCACGGGTAACCGCGGCAACATAAATGGCGGCGCGGATAATTGGGGAGGCGTTCCACAACCTCACGTTGCGGGACCGGGCAGACTTTTCTTGCGGCCGTCTGCGGTCCACGTGATTGAGGCAGTATGTTCTTCCTTTTGGGCCGTGATCCGGGGCGGTTAGCCGTGCGGAGACGCGGGTTTGGAAGCGTTTTTGGCCGAAAAACTCGTCGTTATCGTCATCCCGTCCGAGCGGGGGCTGCCCCAAGACAAGGTGTAGGCAATAGCCACCGGAATCTTCGTTTTCGCCGACATTTCCACCGCCGCCCAGTCCACCTCCTCCACCCCCTCAGGCGGCCCTTCCCACAAAATCTCCGACCCGTACCGGTCGCCCCAGACGTGCCCCGTCCTTCCCGTGAGAACGTTAAGCCGGACCGAAAACGTCTGCTTCATCCACTGCGTTATCTGCGGCAGTTTGAGGCCGTCGTCGGGCTTAATGTAAAACGTGAACGATGCTCCGTCAAGTTTCAGGCCGCGCAGCTCGAAGCCGAAACGTTTTTTCGCCTCGCGGAGAACGCGGTAGAGCAACACAACGGCGATCGGTAACTGGAATAGCGGTTCGGCGATATTTATTTCCGTCCCCACCGCATACCAGACGTTTTTCGCCAGATCTCTAGGCTTGCGCACAATGCCTCCTACACACTATAGAAGCGGTTGTCAGCCGTATTGCTTTAGTCAGGCGCGAAAAAAGGGAGAAAAAGATGAGAAAAATCATGGGATTGCGGGTTTTCGCGGATTAGGAGGGATTCGGTGTGAAAAAGCCGCGCGTACCCGTGTTATTTTGCGGGTCAAGTTTAGGGAGCGGGGAGGGGCGTCCCGAACCCCGAACGGTTTCCGGCCCGGATTAAGGTGTCCATTCCAGGCTAAACCCGCCACCCCCGCCTAGGCTAGAAAGGGGTGTCCATTCCGGGCCGGATTAAGGCGCTCATCGGGGGCAGCGCCCCGGCAGAGGGGGCAGCGGAAGACGTGCTTGTGGACAAGCGGCACAAAACCACTTGTCCCCGGGAACAAGCCCTATGGTTTTGTGGTGGCTAGAGCGAGGGATCGGCCACGAAATAGCCGCAGCTTCCCCGCCTCATCTTTCAAGGGGGTTTGAAACAGGCTCACGATACCGTCAGCCGAGACCTGCAAGATATGCGCCGATCAGTTCGGTGAAGGCGCGCATCTCGCCGGGACGGATGTCGCCGATGTTGGCGATGCGGATTACACGGATAAACACAGATGAAGAAGGGTCCGTGAATGAACACGAATGAAAAGGTTCACAGATTACACTAATTATACTGATTAAGAGAGTTCCGGTGTGAAAAATCTGGGAAATCTGTGGACAATTCTTATCCACGTTCATCTGTGGTTAGAGAAAATGGATGCGGCGCAGTGGCTTGTTGAGGCTACAAAAGACATAGGGATCAATATTGACGGGTTTCATCATGTAATAACAGATGAAAACACCAATCACGCGCTAGACCGCTATAGCAATGAAGAAGGTGATAGTCGGAAAAAGACTTGACAAAGTGTATGGCCTGAGATTAAAATAAAAAGCGAGGGGTATACACATGGAAAACAAACTCAAAAATTTGCTTGATTTGGCAAAGTCGCTGCCG
>JAIRNN010000118.1 GCA_031257995.1 Spirochaetaceae bacterium
CCGTGATTTCGCTCAAAAACACAACCGACCCCGCGTTCTCGCCCAGCTAACCACCCCGAATCACGGCAAAAAGTGGTTCCAGCAAGCCTCAGTCACACGGACCAAAGATGGCCGGAGGAGAGGTTTGCCCGCTTCCGAAACGTCAGGCTTTAAACTCGGAATTGCCAGGCAAACGCATGGATCACGTTTAATCGCAAATGAATGCGGGCAGGACAGATGGCCGCAGATGAAGAAGTTCCACAGATTACCCGGATTTCACAGATACACGAGGACTTTTCACACCGCGCCCCTCTTTAATCTGTGTCCCCTCTTATTCGCGAAATCTACGATTTCTTGTAATTAAGCCTGTGATTAATGCCATGACGAAGTCCGTGATTTAATGCGGAGTTTTAGGGACAGAGCCCGGGACTGCGTCCTTGGAGAGGGGTAGCGTATGACCAAACGGAGGGAGGTGTGGGCGCACCGTAGGTGCAGACATATCGACCGGAGAGCGGGCTAGAGTGAGAGGTTGGTAATTTGCCACGATTTCTCCCTTTCTTAAAATACGGAGCTAGCAAACCCGTATCAGTACCATGTAGCAAACTGTGCCGCCCGCGATACTCAAGAGCACGTTGCGGCGGAGGAGGTGGAGCAACGCGGTGAGGAGGGAGGAGGCGGCGGTTGGGACTAAGAGGACGGGGTTTTCACGGATGGGCGAGACGACCGCGTTGGCGCAGAGGAGGACCATCGCTAGTGGCGGGATGACTTTTTCAGCGGCAAAGACGAAGGCACGTTGTTTGGCGAGGGGGTTTTTCCCGCCGGCCAGAAAGATAAACGGGAACGCCCGGCAAAGAAAAACCACTACGCCCGAAAGCGCAGAGTAGAGGATGGCGGTTTTAAGCGGAAGCATCGTTTTTTATGATAACCAGATGGCGCTCCTCGTTCAAGAAGGGCGGCGCGTACCGCTCAATGCGGAAGCTGCGCGGGTCAAAATGTTTGACGGATGCCGTTTCGCGGTTTATCTTTTCCCGCTTCCCTTTGTAAAAGACCATCGTCCCGCCTGGTTTCAGGATACGCGAAAATGTCCCGATAACTGTGTCGTTGATCTCAGAAAACCCCCGGCACATTACCACATCGGCCCGTGTCCCCTCTTTACCGGTTCGCTCAACCTCGCCTTCGATGACCGCGACGTTGGACAGCCACAACAATGCCTTCACGTTTTGCAAGAACGTGACCCGCCGCGCCATCTTTTCGATGAGCAGAAACCGGCACTCGTCCAGCACTATCGCGAGGGGAATCCCCGGAAATCCCGCGCCCGAACCAACATCGGCGATCTCCCGGCTGGCGGCTTCCTCTCCCGTTTTTCCGGCGGTTTCGGCGGGCGGCGGCAGAGCAGACACCTCGCGCAGGATATGTTTCCACGGGGCAAGCGAATCCAGAATATGCCGGACGACTATCTCATTTTTATCGTTGCCGCTCACGAGGCCGTACAACGGGTTGAACCGCACGATCTCGGCGAGATACTGTTCCAGTTTAGCCTTTTTCTCTGGGTCTTCAACGCCTAGTTCCGCAAGACCCGATTTTAGATAGTCCATTTGCTTAAGTTTGTCATTGATAGTGTAACATTTTTGCCAAAGAGATAGAAGGTCGGGTGGGGAAAGTCGCGGCAAATTGCCGACCCCTCGCTCCACGACCTCTGCTACCCCTGCTACAACTAAACTTGCTCCACAGAATAACCACAAGAGATCGAATATCCCCCACAAACGTTCGTCTATGCGTTCCGTTCATGTCTGTTCGTGAAGGTTCGCAGTTCAATTTTTTCATTTTGCGGGTCAAGTTTGGCTTCTACAGGGCCCCCTGCCGTAGAAGTGTTTAGGGACGGCGTGATACGAAAGAGCGGACTGTCCCCCTACGGGGCAAAGCGGCTATTCCAGTGCCCTGATGTGCAGGTAGACCGTGTTTTTGGAAATCCTCAGCTCCTTTGACACCGTTTGTACCGCGTTTTTCAACTTGAATATGCCCTGATGATAAAGTAACGTGACGATCTCCTTGTTTTTGAGATGTTCATGGATTGAGGCATCCGCATAGACCTCGTCTTTGACCCGTGCCAAGGCGCGAATGATCAGATCGCCTGAATCTTGGGAGAAATTCTCGGTGATATAATCGGCGGTCCGGCCAAGAGAAAAATTTTCCAACAGAGAGGTAATCGGCGAATCGAGATAGAGATTCACACAGAGAAGGCCGATAGGTTTTTTATGCTCGCCGTGAATGACGATCGTCGTAGACCGCACCGGCTTCCCGTATTTGCTCTGGGAAAAATACACGGCGTAAGGCTTCTCGTTGTCGTTCTGCGCCTTGATCTTTTCCAGCATAGACAGCGCGAAATCCGTAATCGGCGCCCCTTCCTTGCGCCCGGAATGGCTTCCATGGAGAATCTTGGTAAGCGAGTGGTCAAGATCAATCAAATCGTGCAGTACAAACTCAAAAGCGTCCCCAAAATACGCAGCGAGCCCCTCCACGACCATCTTGTAAGATTCAAGTATCAGCGCGTCGGCGCGAGAATGTTTTTTTTCCATACCCTCAGTATCGGCAACTTAAAGCGATTTCCAAATCGTTACGGCATATACGTTATAGTACTACTCGTAAAGAAATATAAAGGGGGATGTTTCCCCCTCGCTCCAGCCCGCTCTCCGGTCGATACGTCCGCGCTTAAAAGCGCGTCCGCACCTCCCTCCGTTTGGTCTTCCGCTACCCCCTCAGCGGGGGAACACCCCCGCAACGCCCCTGTCCCTACGAGGAATTGAAAATGGAATGAACCGCGCAGCCTCCTATCCCTGCCATTATCCATATTCAATTATCAATTATCCAGTCCCTCGAAGGGAGGAAGCCTCCGCAACGCCCCCATCTTCGCAAAGGTTTAGTTCCCGTGCGCGTTGCGGACGGCGTAGGGCGTTGCGATTATTCCTTATTTAAGAAGCTCCAAGGTTGCCCATAGTGAACTGGGAACATCAAAAACTTCTATGTCGGAATTAATTTTTCCTAATAATAAATATTCCCGGTTTTCCTATAGTTATCTGACCGGCATTGCTGTAAAAAATACCTAAACTAGGAGCAGGCGGCCAATAGCTTATATTCCCAATTTCATAGTTGTATTGCCCATTACCCGCTTCCACTACTGTAAGCGGCATTGGCAAAGCGCTATATTTTTCGACTGATAATAGATCATCCAGCCTCAACGTCATAGGCAAAAAAGAAATGAAATTTTGTAACTATGGCGTTGTCAAGCATCTTAGCGGTCAATACTTTATCGCCAACAGTTATCTTAATTTCTACAGGCATGTTTTCTTTATTGTGTGCGTTCTTTTGTGTAACACACTCAATAAGGCTAATTCCAAATACCAGTATAAGGCCGATCATTCCAAAAAGTATATGCTTTTTCATTTTGTACCCCCATGTGTTTCACAATATAGCCGAAGCGTAAACAGACCTTTAGACACAATACCCTGCTTTTCATAATTTTATTCCAAAAGAAATTCAACCAATATTTTTGTGGTTATTTCTAATTCTCCTGTTGGCACTACAGTTGATCCAGAAACAACGGCCGCTTCTGCCATTAACTGATTTGACTGCATATTATTTCTTTGAGAAATTTGCTGATTCTCTCCTTCTGAAATACTTAATATCTTTATAATTTTGAGCCCTGAAAGTTCCGCATATTGATTGGCTTTTTCAACGGCCTTTTGATATGCAAGCTCACGGGAGTTGATAAATAATTCCCTATTATCTTTGACACTAAAATTCATTTGATTTAGCTCAATGCCGTTGATTTGTATAAGTTGATCTATTATTTTAGATATTTTTTCGACATTGTTGTTTATATTGTTAATCGAAAAGGTTATTATTTGTTCTGCCTTTTGACCGACGAGGATTCGCCTGTTATTTTCCCATTCATATTCGGGATTAAACCGTAACGAAGCCGTACTTATATTTTTGTCTTCAATTTCCAAGTCTTTTAATACTTGTAATGCCTGCCTAACCATATTGGTTACTTCTTCCTGAGCCTGGCGGGTTGTTTGAGAAACTTTACTTAAAGAAATATTCATCTGAACTGGACCTTACCCTATCTGGTAGATACAAAAATAAGCGGGAAATATAATGTAAGAGGAGAAAAAGATGGGAAAGCAAGACAAGGAACGGCGGGTGTACACCAGGGAATTCAAAGCC
>JAIRNN010000150.1 GCA_031257995.1 Spirochaetaceae bacterium
GCTTCCCCGCACGCTTGCCTGGAACAATCCCCAAAAGGCTTCCCGTTTCACTTTTTGCCGCGCCAGGCTGAACGCCCGCCCGTCTCATATGAGCCGCTTCTTTTATTCCCGGGAAAACCGTCCGGGCGCGTCCCGAGAACTTTCTTTGACCATGCCGGGCATAAAACACATCCGTTTTTTGAACGGCATTTTACGCTCCCGGCTGAAATACTGCCGCCGCTTCTTCGGGCGGTTTTCGCAGCCCTCTTTCTCTGTCAGGCTTCGGGTTTTCTCAAAACATTTTTCCCCTTAGTAATCTTCCCTCCCTTTTCCGGTTTATCATGCCTTTTTGAAGATGTCTATGCCCTTAACTTGTTGACAGGGGAAAGTCTCCCCCTTCTTTTTATCTTTCAAGGGGTTTTGAAACAGGCGCATTCTTTACGCTATATCAGAGAGGGCCGACGAGATGCCATTGCAGAAATCGCCTAAGCGTTCGAGGCGGCGGACAAGATCAATGTAGGCAAGCTCGGTTTTCACGTTCTTGCCGGCCTCAATGCGCTTCTGGGCGAGTCTCCGCAGTTTGTTGCGGTTCTCGTCGATCTCGTTTTCGAGTTTGCGGGCGCGGGCCGCCTCGCCCTGGCTGAGTTTTCCCCCCAGATGCTCACGGACAAAGCTCAAGAAGCTTTCGATGAGCGACATATATGGGATAAGCTCGTCCATTTCCTCGCCCTTGAACTTGCGGTTTTTTTGGGCGTTCCGCAGGAGCAGCATCCCGATGCTGTAACAGTCGTCGGTCATGTCTTCGAGGTCGGCGATGATCCGCAGGAGCAACGCGACGTTGTGTTCCGATTGGGCATTCAGGTGGGTACGGGTTATCTGCATGAGGAAATCGGTCAACTCCTCACGCATCGTGTCCGCATAATTCTCATCGTTCAGCAAATCCTGGGTGAGCACTTCTATCTTGTCGGGGCGCATATCGTCAAGACCGGATCGGAGTTTCTGGTACATGGCGAAGACCAAGGCGGCAAGATCGCGGAGTTCCTTTTCCGCACGGACGATGGCAAGTTCGGGCGAATTGACCCCCGGAGAATCCAGTCTGTAAGGCGCGCGTTCGGCGGGACCCTTGTCTTTCACGAGGAAACAGATAAACGCGGCATACTGGTTGACAAAAGGAAGGAACACCAAGGTTGACAGGATGTTGAACACCGAGTGGAACGCGGAGACGTGCAACGTGATAAGCTCGCCGCCCGGCAAGCCGGGGACTATCATATCGACAAAGGACAACACGGGCCGGAAGAAGATGACGCAGACAACTGCGCCAATTATGTTGAACAAGACGTGTACCAGCGCGGCGCGGGCGGCGGCACTTCCCCCTCCAATGGCGGCGAGCGGCGCGTTGATCGTTGTCCCAATATTCGCGCCTAAAGTCATCGCGCACGCCGTGTCGAAGCCGAGCACCCCCTCGTGGGCCAGCGTGATGATGATGGCGACGGTTGCCGACGACGAGTTCATCGCCGCCGTAACAACCGCCCCCACGAGAACGCTCATGACGATCGAGAGAAAGCCGTAGTCCGACAAAACGGAAATCTTGGCAACAGTCTCCGGCTGGACAGACGGAATCGCGTTGGTTAAAAACTCGAGCCCTAGGAAAAGGACTCCCGCGCCGAGGAACACATCGCCCAGACCGACAACAATTGCCGACTGCCGTTTCCCTTTCACAGAACGAAGAATAAAGCCCACCGCCACGGATGGCAGGGCCAGTGCCGAGATGTCTACGCTGAACCCCAGCATCGCGACGATCCAAGCGGTAAACGTTGTGCCGATATTTGCGCCCATGATCACGCCGATCGCCTGGGGGAGCGTGAGAAGCTGGGCGCTGACGAAAGAAACCACAATGACCGAGACCGCCGATGAAGATTGCACAATAGCGGTGATAACGATGCCGGAAAGCACGGCAGCAAAGCGGTTTGCCGTCATAAACCCGATGGTAGACTGGAGCCGCTTGCCCGCCACCCGCTGGAGGGCATCGCTCATCATCTTGATACCATACATGAATAGCGAGAGTCCGCCGACCAGACGGAACAGTGACTCAACGATGGCCATGTTCATAAGTATATCAGAGTGGCGGCGTTATTTCAACCCATATTGTTAGTACATTGTTAGTGGAGCCTGTTTCAAAATCTCAAATTTCCCCTTTTTTTTCATCTTTTTCACGTTTTGTAATTTTTTTCACGTTTCTTCGCGTTTTTTTCGTGCCGGATTAAAGCAATACAGCTGCCAACCGCATATATATGTACGAGAGTATAATGTATGAGAGAAAACAGAGAATTAGCAGAAAATATGTGGTACGAGGTGCGGGCGGCGGTTAATATCGAAGAGCCCTTGTTCAAGCTGCCGATGGCTGTCGTGTTACTCCACCGTGTGCTCCGCGAAATTAAGAAGCGTTATCCCTTCGAGATGCGCGGGCTCAAGCTTGAAGGGGCGTGGCTCACGTTTTACATCAAGCCCGACGACGGCTTTATGCTGCCGCTGATAATGCAGCTGCTGAAACAAACGT
>JAIRNN010000217.1 GCA_031257995.1 Spirochaetaceae bacterium
TACCCGGAATCAAATACCGCTTCGAGAGACTCCGTTTCGAGAGGAGGCGCTGAAGGCGGAGTTCCTTCCGGCGGCAAAACACCCGCGCCCGGAACCCCCGGCCCTCCGGCGCAGGAAAAACTTGAAAGAATGCCCGTTAGCAACAATAGTAACAACGCCAAGTGAAACAACTTTTTCATAGACTCGCCCTATCTCCAAACACAATCATTATCCATTTTCAATTCCCCATAAAGGGGGCGCCGCCGTGCTCTCCGCAACGCCGCCCCCAAGGAAAGTCGTGCTTGCAAGCAAGCTTGTGGGGCTAGTCGCCTACGGGGATGGGGCCGCCGCCGGCTTCCTTGCTGAAGGCAGTTTCCATACGGTCTACCGCGTCAAACGCGATGGCCGCAGGAAGGGCGAGACGGGCAGCGTTTGCCGCTTGGTTCACCTCGGCGGCTGCCGCTGACTTGCCGTACTCCATCACCACCCAAAGAACGCCGTTGTCATCGCGGTCCATCTTCACCGTGCGCGCGCCTTTCAGCTCCGCCTTGGCCAGAGACTGCGTGATGGTCTCCTGAAACGAGACCGCCGCATCGGGGTCAATCTCGCTCGTTGCCGTGTAGTCGTTCACCATGTTCCGCACGATGCTGTTCAATTGCCGCGCGATGTCTGCCCGCGCCCGCGTCTCCGCAAACGTCTTGCCCGTGCCCATCTTCGACATATCGTTGCCGATCTTGTAGGTACCGACCCCGACAAGCACATCCTCGGAAGCGTTGAGGTACGCGTCGTTCACAAAACTGGGAACCCCGCTCAACCCCTTGCTCAACGATCCCGATGATCCCGAAGATGCCGGTGTTCCCGACGATCCCGACGACCCCGACGTGCTCGCGCACGCCGCCATTGACAGTGCGATAAGCACTGTCACACTCAAAACAAACCTTTTCATGTTTACTCCTTCGCCGCTTTCGCGGCATTAAAATATATTTACCGGCTTTCGCCAGTATTTTCCTTTCCCAATAGTTACAAGGTACAAGAAAGACCCTTGTCTCTTGTAACTCGTCTCTCCCTACTCCGCTAATCCCACGCGCCTTGCAGACGGTCGAGGGCGCTTTGGGCACCGCTGTAGCCGGGGAGAGCGCGGGCGGCCTCGTCCGCTTGCGCTGCTTGGGCTTGGGCGGCGGCTTGCTCTGCCTGGGCTTGGCCCCGTGCGGCGGCTTCTCTTGCGCCGCTTGCGGGGTGTTGGCTTAAGCGGGCGGCGTAGCCTGAATTGAGGCGGACGGCCTCGTTCCAGTCGGCGGAGGCGCGGTCTATGTCGCCTTTGCCGTAGTAGGCGTCGCCCCGGTTGTAGTAGGCCTCGGCATCGCTGGGGTTGAGGCGCAGTATCTCCGTGTAGGCGGCGACGGCCTCGTCGAACTCGTTCCGGTCGAGGTGCTGTTTGGCGCGGGCGGCAACGGACAGCGGGGGCTGTTCTGCCGGGGGCTGCCGGGCCGGGGCTGCCGCTGGGGTTGCCGCCGGAGCGGGTCGGGTGTCCGGCTTGGCCGGGGTTGCTGCCGGGACGGGCCGGGTGTCCGGGGATGCCGCCGGCGCGGACGGCTGTACCGGGGCCGGTTGGGTAACGGGCGGCGTTTCCGGCACGGGGCTTGCGCTCTGGGCACTCCCCGCGCTTCCCGCCGGGGCAGGTTGCGCCGGGGCAGCGGCACTCTCTTTTCTCACACAGCCGGACAGAACGGCTGTCATCACGACAAATACGATACCTGTTAAAATCTTGTTCATCATTTCTCCTTCTCTATAGTTCCAAGTTCTCAGTTACAAGGTACAAGAAAGGCCCTCGTAACTTGTGACTCAAAACTTGTACCTTGTACCTCAAAGCCCCCATACCGGGTCGACGCGGACGGTTGCGGCGGGGGAGGCTTTGCGCACTGCCGTTTCCACGTCGATAGCGGTGAAACGGAGGCGGGCTGTGTTGCCGCCGAGGGGCGTGATGTTGCCGATGACGACGATTTGCGCCCCCAGAAACTTGCCCAGCATAACCGCGCTGGCTTCGTCCACTTCGCCTGAAAACTGAAAACCCTGCTCTTTGCGGACGGCATCGAGGCGGACGCGTTCGGTGAGGGTGAGGTGGCGGCTGTTCTGCAACGCGCCCTGCATCTCGTCCAGCACATAGTCCGAGAAGCGGGCAACGGGGGAGGCAAAGCCCACCACGGCGACCCGGCAGCCGGACGGGAGCGCGTCTCCGATGGCCCGCGCTATCTGCGCTATGCCCTCTTCGAGGGAGAGGCCCTTCCCGGACGAGGCGGGCGTTCCCGCACAGGCCGACAGGGTTAGTGCCAGTGCCGCGAGGAGGGCCGCGATGTTTGCTGTTGTTTTCATAGTTTGGTTCCTTTTCCTTTCCTAAAGGGCGGCGGCAATGCCACCGCCCCGGTTTCGGTTTACGATAGCCGCATCTTTCTCAAAATACGCAGCACATACCGCCCGTTGAATCACTGTTGAATAGAGGTTAGCACCCGTTTACTCCCCAGCACCTCACGGTGTCTTCAGCCATTTTTCAATGGCATCCAATCTTTTTTTAGCAACTTCTTCATTTTTTGGATCAAGCTCGAAAGATTTATTATAGTCTTTTGATGCTTCGTCAAAGTAATGCAGACTGACAAAGACATTCCCGCGTTCAAGATACAAGCTTGCCTTATTAGGGTTACGTTTTATCTTGCGTGTCAATTTCTTTATTCTTCTCTCCGGCGTACTGTTTGTCATCAATACGGGAAGTGTACACACTGCACAAATAGCACCTTGGACAGTTGCTAGTGTGGAAACCCGGTTCAAAATTAAATTTTCTAATTCCATAATCAAAACTCCTCTAAAAACTCAATCTATGCGCAAGCCGTTTGCCCCGCCTTCTATCCCTCCGCATTCCTCTTTGCACAGGGACGCCGTTGAATGTGCCACGGCACATTCGCTCATCCGCCATTCCGTCACGACCAGCCGCCCATCACCCAACCGCCGGAAATCGTAGAGGCTCTTTCAAAACGTGAGGTTTTGAAACAGGTTCATTAGTTTATCCTCACCTTTTCAGATCGCAGACACGCAACGCCATACCAAACCTCCACGGTCCATTCCCCTACCCGGTATGAACTGCTATTGGAATTTCCCCAGCCGTTTAAATCAAGCGTTTGATTATTGCCTCGTTTTATCTGTACTGTTGTTGAATACGTATATAGTAATTCTGCTTTACAATACCGAGAACATCTGCTATACTATGATGTATGGCATACGATACGAAATTCAGAAAGCGTGTAATTGAATATAAAGACGCTGGGCATACATTTAAG
>JAIRNN010000220.1 GCA_031257995.1 Spirochaetaceae bacterium
AGGTATGAGAAGAAAGCGCGGAACTATCAGGCTCTGGTGGAGTTCGCCTGCGCGGTTATTATTTGGCGAAATCTTATCCCGGTTCATCCCGGACTTATTCCCGGATAAGTTCTAAAAAAGAACGGGGTTATGAATGGATGGATTTGGGGGAGTACTCCGTACTTTAGGCCACAAACGCCCTGAAACCGCTTCCAGACGGCCTGAAAAACCCCTTTGAGCCCCTTTTTCCGCTATTTTCGTTTTTGTCAGTTTTTTCAATACCGCCAACTTATATTCATCAAAATAGAGCGCAGTCCCGGCTTGCCTCCGGTGAAGCACATGTCCTTTATACCACAAGTCGAAAAAAGTTGTCAAGAGGGCTGGTAACACGTTTAACCGCAGGTGAACACAGATTGAACGGATGTACACAGATGGAGAGAGGCGCGGGGAACCACGAACCGCACGAACAGGCGGTTCCGTTCGTGTCTGTTCGTGCGGTTCGTGGTTAAGCCTGTGATGAAAGCCGTGATTGCGCCGGGGACGGGGTGTCCAAGACACCTTCGGGGGTGGGCCCCCGCTGAGAGGGTAGCGTAAGACCAAACGGAGGGAGATGTGGATGCGCCGTAGGTGCGGACATATCGACCGGAGATCTGGCAGGAGTGAGGAGGAGACTTCCCCCTACGGGGGAATGTAAAGTTGATAATTAAAAATGGATAACGCGCGTTTTACGCCTGTCATTTTCCATTGTCCCCCCTTCCATTTTCAATTCCCCGAAGACGAGGGGTGTTGCGGGGGTTCCTCCCTTCGTCGGAATTGCTGATGTCTTACAGCGTTCTATTGGCATTGTCCCAAAAATTTTGTATTGTATAGGATATGAAGTTACTCATAATAGGCGCGGGAGGCGTGGGGACATCGGCCGCCACGATTCTGAAACGCGCCGGAAAAGAAGGTGAATGGGCGGAAAAGGTTGTGCTGGCCGATTACAACTTTACCCGTGCCGAGGCAGTTGCGGGACTGTGCGGCAGCGGACGGTTTATCCCGGCGAGAATCGATGCCCGCGACCGGCAAAGCATAAAAGACGTGATTCAACGCGAGGGGATAGATTTCGTCCTGAACGCTGTGGAACCCTTGTTTAACGAAAGCGTTTTTGACGCTTGTTTCGAGGCCGACGCGGGTTATATCGACTGCGCGATGACCCTTTCGAAACCGCACCCGGAGAAACCTTTTGAAAAGGTTCATGTAAAGCTGGGAGACTACCAGTTTGAGCGGCACGAAGCCTGGCGGGCAGCGGGCAACACCGCGATAGTTGGTTCCGGCGTGGAGCCGGGTATGGTGGACGTGTTTGCCCGGTATGCCGCAGACAATCTTTTTGACACGGTAGACGAGGTAAACATAAGGGACGGCGACAACTATTCCGGCGGGGGCTTTGGCTTTTCCGTTTGGGCCACCATAGAGGAGTGCCTGAACCCCCCGCTCATCTGGGAGAAAGGAAGGGGCTGGTTTACTACAGCGCGTTTTTCCGATCCTGAAACATTCAACTTTCCGGGAGGTATCGGCAATGTTGAGGTCGTGAACGTGGAGCACGAGGAGGTGGTGCTGATACCCCGCATGATCGACTGCAACCGTGTTACCTTTAAGTATGGCGTGTCCAGAGAGTTCCGGCAGTTTTTACTGAATCTGGAGGCCGCCGGCATGACGGACAGGGACAGACTCATCGCGGTTGGCAAGGAAAAGATTACGCCACGGGATTTCTTGATAAAGACATTGCCCGGTCCGATAGAAACGGGCGGCGCGGTAGAAGGCTGCGGTTGTGCGGGCGCATGGATCAAGGGCGTAAAGGACGGCAAACAGCGGTCGGTCTACCTCTATCAGGTAGCGGATAACCAAGACTGCATAAAAAAGTATACGACCAATTCCGTTGTCGCGCAGACTGCGGCGGGTCCCGTTATCATGCTGGAATTGCTCGACAGTGGTATATGGAACCTGAAGGGAGTGCACGGTCCCGAATCATTCCCGCCCGTGCCGTTTATTGAACGACTGGAAAAATACGGCTTTCCCGCCGGGATGCACGAGATGGATAGCGAGTACGCCGCGAGTCAGGACAAACAAAATCTACGCAGCACGTTTCCCCGGTAACGGCGTAGGACCGGGCTATACCGGCAACACCTTCGATGCGCGCTACAGTGAAAGGGTAGTGGATTGCCTGAAAGCGCGGCATTCTGTTTTGTGAGGCCTTTAATGTTTTAGGCAAGGAGGGTAACAGATGGCGACGGGAAAGCCCTGCAACGGCGGCGGATCCGGGTTTATCAATCACGACACTGCCGGCTGGTGGAGACTTGCCAAAACTTTGCTCTTTGCCCGTAGCCGTTCCTGCCACAAAAACAACAAACTGCTACGCCGGGCGGAAAAATAACGTTTTCGCGCGAAACGGTGCCGACTATTGGCGTTACGGCACGGAGGCGGAACCCGCTACGCTAAACCGTGTTTGCCAATTCCCGGGATAAACGCATAGAAATACAAAGTAACCAACGGACCTTTGGCCCGCAACTACACGAACAAACACGAACGTTTACCTTGATGAGGCTGCTCCAAATCTTATGTTGCGGGGGCGGGCAGAGTTTTCCTGCGGCCATCTGTGGCCGGGACGCTTGAGGCGGTCTGTAACTCCTTTTTGGCCGTAAAGCGGACGGTTAGCCGGGTGGAGACGCGGGTTTAGAAGCGTTTTGGGCCGAAAACCAGGTCGTTATCGTCATCCCGGGCGACCTAAGGCTGTCCCAACTCAAGATGTAGGCCATCGCCCCCGCTATCGGCGTGTTTGCCGACTTGTCTATCGCCGCCCAGTCCGCCATTTCCGCATCCGCTGGCGGCTCCCCGTCCAAGATCTCCGACTCATACCGCTCCCCCCAAACGTGCCCCCTCCGTCCCACGAGGATGTTGAAACGTAAGGAAAACGTTTGTTTAAGCATCTGCATTATCAGCGGCAGTTTAAGGCCGTCGTCGGGCTTGATGTAAAACGTAAGCCACGCCCCTTCAAGCTTGAGCCCGCGCATCTCGAAGGGATAACGCTTCTTAATCTCGCGGAGCACGCGGTGAAGCAAGACTTTCGTCCACGGTAACCGGAACAAGGGCTCGCCGATATTGACCTCTGTCCCTACTTTGTACCAGACATTTTGTTGTAACTGTCTGTTCATTCTCATATAGAATGCCTCCGTAGTATATATGCGGTTACCAGCCGTATTGCTTTAATTTGACGGGGAAAAAGGGCAAAAAAACGTGAAAAAAATTTCAAAACGTGAAAAGATGAAAGAGGAACGGGAAACAACGCTTTTTGTGTTGTAATGAAAAGCACTCTCACAAGACGTTTGTCGGGAATTATACACACAAGGCATACGATCCAAATGTCCGCTCCCAAATATTTTTCTCGACAGTCAACGGAAGCGGAACGAGGGCGGCGGCCAGAACACTTGGGACAGACAAGGGCGCCGTTACCGCCGCGCTGAAGAGCATCGAAGCGTTGTTATGGCATGTCAATCAGGATTGCCTGAACAGGCGCCGGAACGGCGATATTACGGTTGAGACAGCGCCGGTTAATGAAGTGAAAATGGACGAAATGCGGAGTTTTGCCGGGGACAAAACCCAACAGTATTGGCTATGGCGGACGAAAGGCCATAATACCGAAAAAGCCTTTGGCGTTTCATCTCGGCACGCGGGAACATAAAAACCTGGACGAACTGTTGGTTTTACGGCCACCGTTTGATATAACCATTGTATATACCGACAATAATTTTGCTTGCCAGCCACGTGTTACCGGCAGCGAAGCAATCACGGGCAAAGAAAACACGCGAAAGATGGAGAGAAAACATCTGTCATTGAGGATGTGGTGTTCCCGTTTAGCGCGAAAAGGAAGCGCGATTTTCCAAAGACCATCGTACGCGCAAAATCGTTGTCGCTCTCGTTATTAACTTTTGGTTTTTTCAGAGGATTATTTGGCAAACAACTTCTTTCGCCCACTACCCGCGTTCTACTACTATAATCTTCCATTATCCATTCTCCATTTTTCACTCCTAGAGGAGACCCCCTTACGCTTACGCCGTTTTTATGGTAGTCTAAGAAATCTAAGTTATAGGATAAGGAGAATCTAATGCAAGTAAGTGAATTGAAACACGCGAAGCTAAAGGAATGGGTCGAAGAGGCGGTTGCGCTCATGACCCCGGATGCGGTTGAGGTCTGCGACGGCTCGAAGGCTGAGTATGACCGCATGATACAGTTAAATCTTGACGCGGGGCTGGCGACAAAGCTCAACGAAGAGAAGCTGCCCGGCTGTTATCTGTTCCGCTCGGATCCGTCGGATGTGGCTCGTGTCGAGGCGCGGACGTATATCGCGGCGAAGAGTCAGGATGACGCGGGGCCGACGAACAACTGGGTTGACCCGGCGGAGCTCAAAAAGACGATGAGCGGGCTCTACAAGGGATCAATGAAGGGGCGCACGATGTATGTGATCCCGTTTTCGATGGGGCCGATAGGCAGCAATATTGCCAAGATCGGGGTCGAAATCACAGACAGTCCCTATGTCGTGATCAATATGCACATCATGGCCCGTGTGGGGACAAAGGTGCTTGACGTGCTGTGCAGCGACGGCTTTTTCGTGCCGTGTTACCACTCGGTCGGCAAGCCCCTCGGCCCCGGCGAGAAGGACGACGGCAAATGGCCCTGCGCCCCGCTGGACAAGAAGTATATCTCCCACTTCCCGGAGACCCGCGAGATTTGGTCCTACGGGTCGGGCTACGGCGGCAACGCCCTCCTCGGCAAGAAATGCCTCGCGCTCCGCATCGCGTCTGTGCTGGCCCGCGATGAAGGCTGGCTCGCCGAACATATGCTTATATTGAAGATAACGAACCCTGTGGGCGAGGTGAAGTACATCACGGGGGCGTTCCCCTCGGCGTGCGGCAAGACAAACTTGGCGATGCTCATCCCGACGTTGCCCGGCTGGAAGGTCGAGACGGTGGGCGACGACATCGCCTGGATGAAGTTCGGCAAGGACGGCCGCCTCTACGCGATCAACCCCGAAGCGGGTTTCTTCGGTGTCGCGCCGGGGACAAACAACGAGTCCAACCGGAACGCGATGGAGACGATCAAGAGCAACACGATTTACACGAATGTCGCGCTCACGAAAGACAAAAACGTCTGGTGGGAGGGCATCGGCTACGACGCGCCGGGCGAGCTTATCGACTGGAACGGCAATCCCTGGGTGCAGGACAAGAGCAACAAGGACCAGAAGCCGGCGGCGCATCCGAACAGCCGCTTTACCGGCCCGGCCAAGCAATGCCCGGCGATCGCGAAGGAATGGGAAGACCCTGCCGGGGTGCCGATCAGCGCGTTCCTCTTTGGGGGCCGCCGTCCCAAGACGATCCCGCTGGTGAACCAGGCCAAAGACTGGATTCACGGCGTGTTCATGGGCTCCATCGTGGGTTCGGAAGTGACGGCCGCCGCGCTTGACGTGAAGGCCGGCACCATCCGCCGCGACCCGTTTGCGATGCTGCCCTTCTGCGGCTACCACATGGGCGACTATTTCAAGCACTGGGTCAACATCGGCAAAGGCGCCAAAAACCCGGAAAAGCTGCCGAAAATATTCTTTGTCAACTGGTTCCGCAAAAACGATGCGGGCAAGTTCATCTGGCCGGGTTACGGCGAAAACAGCCGCGTCCTCGCGTGGATATTCGACCGCTGTGACGGCAAGGGCAAGTCCGTTGACACGCCCATCGGCGTTCTGCCCACCCCGGACGCGATTGAACGCCCGGCGGGGGTCTCCGAGTCCGACATGGCCGAGATTCTCAAGGTTGACATCGAAGGCTGGAAGGCCGAAATCGCCGATGTCCGCGCAAACCACTATCCCAAGTTTGGCGGCAAACTCCCGCAAGAGTTAAACGCCGAACTGGACGCGATAGAAAAGCGTTTGAACGCCTAACCATTTGCTGCTACCTCGCTGCCGCCTGTAGTGGAGGCGGGGCGGCCCCCTACGGGGAAATTGAATGTGGAAATGGATAATGGAAAATTACGGGAATGAACCGGGCAGCCTCCAAGCCTTGATCATTATCCATTTCCCCGAAGGGGGAAGCCCTTGGCTTGGTTCACGGGCGGTTTCCCGATGCGGCTCAATGTGCCCAAAAAACAATCAAATTCCACGCGAGAAAAAGGGACTAGACAAAATAGGTAGATGTGGTAAAATAGGAGGTACGAGAGGAAGAATACTACGCAAGGAGAGAAATGAATTAAGTATGAAGAATAAAGAAGCGGCCATAGCCGCAGTACGGACGTGCAGAACACGGGAAGAAATCGACGATATGCTGAGTCGCTTTGATATAGCGGACGGGCATAAGGCGGTAGGCTGTCTCAACGAGGCTATGTATAGGTCGGAAATATTTTTTACCTCGAAGCCGGCCGACATAAAGGACGAACTCGAATTTACCAAACAAATATTTCTCACTGGAACATGGCGGCTGAATGAGTATTATGAGCGCATGGGAATCGCGGTGTAAGCAGCGCGGCTGTTTGATGGTTGATTTTAGCGTTTCGGAAGAAACAATAGCGAAAATATCTGAACAGTTCTCTGTTTCCCAAAAAACGGTTACGGCTTTGTATGCATTCTTTAATGACATAACGAAGGATATAAAGGGGCAGTATCTGGCGCATATCATCAGAACGACGGAGGAAAAATTGCGCCTTTTTCCCGGCAATGAGATGTTTCAGATTATCTGTTCCGCGGTGGACGCGCAGGGAAAACGGTTTGGTATAGCGAGCGTCCATTATTACAAAGGCCGTTATTCCTCAATATTTTATCATCCCCAGACAAACGATAAGCAATTACGTATTATGCTTGCCCATGAATTAGGGTATTTGTTTCTTATCGCGTACTTAAACGAGATACAAAAAACGACAGAATATAACGAGGAAAGCGCAACTGAACCGCTGTCTACCATACTCGGCGTTTTTACTATTCTTGATAAAAACGACTTCTACCATAATAAGATTGGGCCATTTAAGCATATGTCGGTGCAGGAAGTTTTAGATGATTTTGGCCGTTTGTGTAGTCTTAAATAAGCGGCATATTCTTATTTTTTAGGAGGATCCCAATGAGTTGTATGCCTTCATTGGAAGAACAGGCGGCGCGGTTTTGTGTCGGCTGAAGCGAGAGGCCGGCAACGATGTTGTTGTAGCTTCCCCGCCAAACGCGCTGATTTTTGGAGAAATAAGGGGTTTCTGTGACTGTTAAACAGGTGAAAAGCATTGTCCGCAAGGATGTTCCGATCTATTATAAGATGTTTTACAATGCCGTCGCGGAGATTGAGCTGTTGGGGCGGGTTGTCGAGACGACGATTGAGTTTTCCTTGGAGACGAAGCCGACGGGCGCAAAAGAAATTGTCGTCACGGTTCAGGATGACATCGATTATCCACTCGTTCCGCTCAAGGCCGCGCTTAAAAAGGCGATTCTCGCGCTCGACCGGGACGCGAAACTTCCTCTGTAACCGGTGTCTGTGTATCTCACAAACAGCCCGGAAGAAACGGAAGCCGTGGGCGAACGGCTTGCCGCCGCGTTGCAGCCTGGCTCGGTCGTCGCGTTGTACGGCGGGCTTGGTGCGGGAAAGACCTGTTTTACTCGCGGACTTGCGCGGGGCCTTGCCGTCACGGACGCGGTAACCAGCCCGACATACACAATCGTCAACACATATCGGGGAACGTTGTCGGGTATCGGCCCAACCGACATTCATCACATCGACGCGTACCGGCTTCGGGATGCGGACGACTTTGTGAATATCGGCGGGGAAGAGTTACTCGCGGGGGATGGCGTTTGCATCGTGGAATGGCCGGAGCGGATCGCGCGGTGTTTGCCGGAAGACGCGATACCGGTTGCTATCGGACTAAAAGCGGGGGACAAACGCGAGATACGGATAGCGGGGGATACGGCGGGGTATGATGACTGCGGTTAAAGAACCTTTTATCATTGCTGAACTTGGCGCGGCCCACGGCGGCGGCATTGCCAAAGCCAAAGAGCTGGTCGATGCAGCTTTTACGGGCTTGTTCCGCGTACTCTCTGCGGAAATTACGAGCGTTATCCGGCAGGCCTGTTTGTGCCCGTTCGCGGTATGAAAAAAGTCTATGCGTTTGTCCTGTGTAATGAGGCATTGACACGATGGTCATGACGCATATATACTCTTTTTAAAGGATGTTGTCATTTATTTATGGAGGAAAAACTCAAAAACTATCCTAGGATCTCGATAGTTACGCCCTGTTTTAACGGCGGAAAGTATCTTGAGGCTACGATAAACTCTGTTCTTGGGCAACAATACCCGAATCTTGAATATATCATCATAGACGGTGGAAGCACCGACGATACCATCGACATCATCAAGAAATATGAACGGGATTTAACCTATTGGGTATCCGAAAAAGATAACGGCATATACGATGCCCTGAATAAGGGATTTAAGAAAATGGCAGGAGAGGTAGCTTTGGGGGGGGGGTAATGTCGTGGATAGGATCGGATGACAAGTATCATCCAAAGTCATTCTGGACGGTCGCGGAAATCTTTTCCTCGTTTCAAGAGATACAATGGCTGGTTGGCGCGGCAACCACATACGACGAACGGGGAAGGGTTGTCAGAGTACACGAAAGCCGGCGGTTTATGCGCTATGATCTCTTGGACGGCGATTATCGGTGGTTGCAACAGGAATCCTGTTTTTGGCGCAGATCGTTGTGGGAAGCGGCGGGGGCCCGGTTGGACGTATCGTTAAAATATGCAGGGGATTTCGAATTGTGGGTTCGTTTTTTCCGCCACACGACGCTTCATGTTACCAACGCTTTGATCGGCGGCTTCAGGGCAAGAAGTGCAAATCAGTTGTCGCTGGAAGGCCATGACGCTTATCTTGCGGAAGCGGCGCGCATCATCAAAGCGGAAAAACTTACCCCAAAAGAGCAGAAGCAATTGTCTGAGTTTCGGCGTTTTAAGCGATTTCTGCGGCTACTGGAAAAAATGAAGATTTTCAACGTTGAGCGCATATCCAACAAATACAAAAGCGTCAAATATGGTGACGTGAAAAACATCTGGTTTGATAGAATGAAACAGGCGTTTGAATACGGCTAAGATGGGAGAAGTCGCGGTAACATTGTTGCTAACGGCAAATTGCCGCTACTTCGTTCTACATCCTCTGCGCCCCCTTCTATAGGGACTTCATCCCCGTAACACGTTTTTCTGTCCACAACAAAAAAAATGAAAACTAGCAGATTGAATTTTAGCTGGTTCTGTATTATATTTATAGAAAAGTGCGAAGCGCATACAGATTTGGGTTTTTTCTTGCGGGGGATAAGGCGGGGTATGATGACAGCGGTTATGACAACGGTTAGAGAACCTTTTATCATTGCCGAACTTGGCACGGCCCACGGCGGCAGCGTTGCCAAAGCCAAAGAGCTGGTCGATGCAGCCGCATTTTCAGGTGCGGACTGCGTGAAATTTCAGATTGTCTATGCCGATGAGATTCTTCATCCAAATACGGGGTTAGTACCGCTTCCCGGCGGCGATACCCAGCTTTACGATGTGTTCAAAAAACTAGAGGTTTCCCCCGCATTTTTCGCAGAAATGAAAGCCTACGCTGAGTCAAAAGGTGTGGTCTTTCTCGCCTCGCCGTTCGGGCCGCGAAGCGCCGCCGAATTAAAGCGGCTGGCCCCCATGTCGGTAAAAATCGCATCGCCTGAACTGAATTACACACAGTTGGTACGGGAAGTTGCGCGGTGGGGCATTCCGGTGTTTCTCTCGTCCGGCGTGTCAACCCTGGCCGACATTGAGGAGGCCCTTGTCCTGTTTGACGAGGCGGGCGGACGGGACAACGTTACCCTGTTGCACTGTGTTACGAGTTACCCTGCCCCGCTTTCCGAGTACAACCTGCGCTTGCTCACCACGTTGCGCGGCATCTTCGGCGTGAAAACCGGGATAAGCGACCACAGCCTCGAACCGGAACCGGTCCCCTGTATCGCGACGGCACTTGGAGCGGCAGCAATCGAAAAGCATTTTTGCTTGAGCCGGGACGATTCGGGGCTTGACGACCCCATCGCGCTCCCGCCCACCCGGTTCGCGGAAATGGTGAAGGCGGTACGGTTCACAGCGGACATCCGGCGTGAAGACGGCGAAACAAAGGCACTCACAGCAGTTGGCAAACGGTACGGCGCGGGAATGGCCGGCACCATTCTGGGAAACGGCGTAAAACGACTGTCCCCCTCAGAGGCTGCCAACTATGGCCGCACCAACCGCTCAATCCACGCGCTGACAGCTATCCCCAACGGGGCACTGATCACAACGGGAAACACCGCTCCGTTGCGTACCGAAAAAATCTTGCGCCCCGGCCTCCCACCTGCAATGTGGGAAAAGATTTTAGACTGTAAGGCCCGCGCCTTCATCCCGGCAGGCGAAGGTATCCGGCTTGAAGATATCTGTTTTCCCCTTTGAGACGCGCGGTATTAAACTCAATGGGGCGCGACTCACATTCTACTCAAACCCGCCGACAGATTCTCACTGTCCGCAATAATACCGTGGATGATGAACTCTATACAAAAGAGACACCCGGATACTTTAAGGCACCCGAGCATCCCCTTGAAGGCCGCCCTATGGCTGTCCCCGTCCGGTTTGGGAACCGGCTGGAATCCCCGCTTACTTTTTGGCGGAGCGGCCAACCTTACCGGTGCCGCCGGGTTTTTTCGCGTTGCCCGACACGACCGGTTTTGCCAGAATTTCCGCCCGGTCAAGCGATGCCGCCGGGAAAACAGCAGACTGGGACGTGCCGTCGTCGGAAAACCACACCGTGGTTATCAGCCTTTTTGCCTCATCAACGGTCAGTACAACCATTTTTGGTCCTTTAATACCGGTCGTTACGACCACATCACCAATCAGCGACCCCGTAGCTCTTACACTCATTTTAATCTCCTTCCAGTTTGAATGGGCAACCCCATTTTGATTTTACTTACTATAATTTTATCCCGTATTTTTGTCAAGCCTTGCTGTTCAGATGCCATCGGTCGTAGAAGCGATAGAGCGCGGCGTAATACGAAAGAGCGGCGCGTCCCCTACGGAGAAATTACAAGGTTTGGAGGGGGAAGTCTCCCCATATGCGTTTACTTTACAAAGCAGAGAAACTATGATAAACTGAAGAAATGAGAGGGAAGAAAGCAAGATTTAAGCGATTGCTGTCGGTTATGCCCGAAGGGT
>JAIRNN010000231.1 GCA_031257995.1 Spirochaetaceae bacterium
GGCGGAAGCGTTTGTGGCGGCCACGCCGATAGAGGAGATATTGACGTATAAGTTGAGTTGGGGCAGCCCCCGGACGAACGGGAAGGCCAAAGGGAACCGTCTTTCGTTGGAGATAACCCCCAAACCCGCGCCTCCGCCCAGATAACGCCCCCGGATCACAGCCCCAAGGGAGGTACAGACAGTCTCAATCACGTGGGCCGCCGATGGCCACAAGAGAAGTCTGCCCACACCGTAACGCGGGGTTTTGAAACAGGCCCAATAGTTCGTGTCTGTTCGTGTGGCGGATCTGTGACCCCGGGGATCACGGATCCCTTGCGGCTCTAAAAATTTCCATGCGTTTATTCTGCGGTCTCTCCGAGATGCCTTCACCAAGCGTGTGATTTTTGTTATGATAGAGGGGAATGGGGCTTTTTTCTCTGCTTTTCGCGGTTGTGTTTGTGGTGTTTTGGGTTTCGTTTCCGCAAAACAGGTTGTTGTCGGTTTTTTCGGCTGGGACGGCGTGCCTGACGGGGGCGGTTCTTGCGCTGATCCGGTATGTGGTTGTCACGGAGCCGCGTGTTCATGATTATGGGTGGCCGCTTTATATCGCCGCTCTGTTGTTTCACGTTCTGCCGCCGGTCGCGCTTTTCTCGGCGGTGTTTGGCTTGCTCGGACGGCTGCATGTCATTTCGGCGGAATGTGGCGGCGCATGGGCATCGTGGCTGCTCACTGCGCTTGTTCCCTATGGGGCGGTTTTCGCGCTGTCGGCGCCGGAGCCGGGAACGGTGAGGGCGCTGGTGTTGCTGCCGGTTCTATGGGTAACGGTGATCGTTGTGATACGTTTCTTCCATATAAGGGCCGTTTGCGCGGCGCATATTCTGGCGCGGATCTTTTTTGCGGTGTGTATCCTCGCGATTCCGTTCCTCGGGGCGGCGGCTTATTTCGCGTGGTTTGCCAAAGAGACAGTTTTGCTGGCGGTGTTTATGTTGCCACTTGCCGTGTTTGCCGTTTTGCACTTCCTGCTTGATTATAAGGCCGGTAAATGAGAATCCTTTCGTGGGACGAGTTGAGCGTCGGAAATGGCGCGTTTCGGGATAAGACTGCCGTAACGATCGGGGTGTTTGACGGGGTACACCGGGGGCATCAGGTTTTGTTGCGCAAGGTGGTCTCTTCGGGGTACGCGCCCGTGGCCGTAACATTCAGCAATCATCCCCGGAGCGTTGTCGCACACCGGAAAGCCCCCCGGCTGCTTATCACAGTCGAAGAACGGCTCGCGATTTTCGAGAAAAACGGGATAGAGGCGGCTGTCCTTATTGACTTTTCTCAAAAGTTCAGTATACTGTCAGGAAAGGCGTTTTTAGAGGCGTTGTGGAAGAATGCCGCGCCTGACTATATGGCAATCGGGGCCACGTTCCGGTGCGGGTATCGGGGCGGCCTTGACGCGGCGGGAGTGGCCCGGATCAATGCGGAGGCGGGGGTGCGGACGGAGATTGTGGAACCCGTGCTGGAGGGCGGCCTCCCGGTGAGTTCGAGCCGTATCAGGGAGGCCCTTGCCGCCGGAGATACCGCCCTTGCCGAGCGTATGCTGGGCAGAAAGGTAAAATTATTTTGACTTTGTGTTATAGTTGAAGGTATGTTTATACTATTATGTTTATCGAGGAGAAAAGAATGGCTTTGAACAGGGATGAGACAACATCCATCATCAACAAATTTGGAAAGGATGCCCATGACACCGGGGCATCGGAGGTGCAGGTCGCGCTTTTGACGGAGCGTATCAAGGGACTTACCGCCCACCGCAACCAGTTCAAAAAGGACAAGTCCGCTGCCCGCAGTATGCAGATTCTTGTCGGCAAGAGGCGGAAACTGCTCCAGTATATGCGGAGGACGAACCTCGAAGGGTATCGCGTTCTGATCAAAGATCTCGGTTTGAGAAAGTAGTTCCGCTGCGCGAATGGATAATGGAAAATGAGTGGGGGCTTGGAGACTGCCCGTGTCATTTCCATTATTCGCTTTCCGTCTTCAACATCCGCTTTTCGTTTTCAACTCCCCGTGGGGTTTTTCCCCTTCGGGGAAAGGGATAATGGTGGGAATGGGGGCGTTGCGGGGGTGTCCCCCGCAGAGGGGGTAGCGTAAGACCATGCGGAGGGCGGCTCAAGTTTTGAGCTTGCCCGGAGCGGGGGCTGGAGCGAGGGGGAGACTTCCCCCTTATATTGGATATGAGGAATTTTAAGGTTAAGGAATAAAGAATTATGGTTAATCGTGTAACGTATCAGATTGGGGATGAGGAGCTCATCCTCGAAACAGGAAAAATTGCGAAACAGGCGAATGGAGCGGTTTTCGCGCAGTATGCGGGGTCGGTGGTTATCGCGACGGTATGCAGTTCGAGTGAGCCGGTGGAGGGGCTGGATTATGTGCCGCTCACCGTTGACTATAACGAGAAGTATTATGCGGCAGGGAAGATTCCGGGCGGTTTTATCAAGCGGGAGAGCAGGCCAAAGGACAAGGAGATTCTGGTCTCGCGGCTTATTGACCGTCCGATGCGGCCACTTTTTGACAAGCGGTTCGGGCGGGAGATTCAGTTGGTGCCGACAGCGGTTTCCACGGACATGGTAAATCCGCCGGATATTCTGGCGATTATCGCGGCTTCGGCGGCAGTGCATATCTCGGACATTCCGTTTGGCGGCCCGGTTGCGGGAGTGCGGGTTTGTTCGGTCGGGGGCGGGCTGGTCATCAATCCGACGTATGAGCAGATTGAGAAGTCTGACCTTGAGATCGTGGTCGCCGGGACGAAGGACGGGATCACGATGGTGGAAGGCGGCGCGCGCGAAGTGAGTGAGGAATTGATGTTGGCCGCCATCGAGAAGGGAGCGGCGGTTGTCTCCGATCTGTGCGTTTTGCAGGAGGAGTTGCGCGGACTTGCCGGGAAGGAAAAGTTGCCCCTCACCGAGATGAAGGCGGAACTGGAGAACGGCGCGGAGATCAGAGGGGCGGCGTATCCCCGGCTGGAAGAGGCGTGCTTTGTGAAGGCAAAACTGGCGCGGCACGACGCGGTTCACGCGGTCAAGAACGAGTTTAAGGAAAAATACGCGACCCAGCTTGAAGACGAGACGCAGCAAAAGCTCTTTGACGCGCTTTTCGAGGATATGCAGTACGAGATTCTTCGCGCGGGCATTCTCGACAAGGGGAAGCGTGTGGACGGCCGGGGGACTGAGGACATTCGCGACATCGCCTGCGAGGTGGGGCTGCTCCCGCGCACCCATGGGTCGGCGCTGTTTACCCGCGGCGAAACCCAGGCGCTTGCGGTAACGACGCTGGGCACGGTGTTTGACGAGCAGGTGTTTGACGACATCGAAGGCGACAAGCGCGAAAACTTCATGCTGCACTACAACTTTCCGCCCTACTCGGTTGGCGAGGTGGGTCGCTTGGGGACGGGCCGCCGGGAGATCGGGCATGGCAACCTTGCCCGCCGCTCGCTTGAGGCGATGGTCCCCAGCAAGGCGGAGTTCCCTTACACGATCCGCGTGGTGAGCGAGATCATGGAGTCTAACGGTTCCTCGTCGATGGCTTCGGTGTGCGGCGGTACGCTCTCTATGCTGAACGCCGGGGTGCCGATGAAGAAGCCGGTGGCCGGTATCGCGATGGGGCTTATCACGGAGAGCAACGATCCGGGCGCGCGCTACGCGATTCTGTCCGACATCTTGGGCGACGAAGACCACTTGGGCGACATGGATTTCAAGGTGGCCGGTACGGAAGACGGCATCACCGGGTTCCAGATGGACATCAAGATCGCCGGAGTGAGTACGGAAATATTGAAAAACGCGCTGGCCCAAGCCAAACGCGGAAGGCTCCACATTCTCGGTATTATGAACCAGACGGCGAACAAACCCGCCGAGAAGATCAGCGACTATGCGCCCAAGATTGTTACGATGAAGATTGATGTGGACAAGATCGGCGCGCTCATCGGGCCCGGCGGCAAGAACGTCAAGGCGTTGTGCGAGCAGTACAGCGTAAAGATCGACACGGCGGATGACGGCACGGTAACGATTTTCGGGAAAAACGCCGCCGATGCCACAAACGCGCAAAAGGCGGTTCACGGCATTGTCGATGATCCGGAAACCGGCATTGTGTATCAGGGCGTTGTGCGGCGCATCATGGATTTTGGCGCTTTTGTTGAGATTCTTCCCGGCAAAGAAGGACTGGTCCACATCTCGAAACTGTCCCGTGAACGGATCGCTTCTGTTGGCGATATTCTCCAAGAGGGTCAGGAAATCCCGGTCAAACTCATGGAAATTGACAAGATGGGCCGCCTCAACCTCTCCTACATCGACGCGATTGATCCCAACGGCGTTCAGGCCTACGAACCCCGGCACGATTCCCGGCCTCCGCGAAACGGCGGCTACGACCGGCCTTCCCGCCGGGATGGGCATAATGACCGAGGCGGGCGCGGCGGCGACCGGCCCCGGTATCGGTAATTGTTATCGCCGGACGTAGGGACGACTTGGGCAAACCGGCGCGAAAGTGTTGCGGGGTTTGCTCAAGCCGCATGATGCGAAACGTGTCTCCGCAGTGCTGGCGGGGTGTCGTGCTTGTAGAATTTGCGTCATTTTGTAATACAAAAACCACGATGTATGGTCTACGGTGAGCCTTCGGTTCGATAGAGTTTGCAAGATAAAAAATCGCCTGATCGGTGATTTTTTGAGACTTTAGGCGCGAATCGCAACAAACTCCTCGGAGTTTGTTGCGTGAGATTTTAAGCAATGAGAAACCGCCCCTTAGCGTTTCATCAACTTAGGCAACCGTAAAGCTCCCTTTGAGGAGATCCTTTCCGGCGCTGCTGGAACCGACATACCCTTCATACATCATCTTTTCAAGCTCCCACCTGTTTTCGTTCCACCATGCCAATCTGCTCAGGGGGCAGGAAATCTCCACAGCCTTTGACTCGCCAGCCCGAAGGGTGATTCTTTTAAATCCCCGCAGCGATTTAACCGGCCGGTCAACTTTGGATTGGGAAAACCCAACATAGAACTGTACCACTTCATCACCCTCCCGTTTGCCGGAATTTTTCACCGTAACGCCGGCGATGACCGTATCGCCTTTAACCTCGAAAGAGGCCCCTGAATATTCAAACCTCGTGTAGGAAAGGCCGAAGCCGTAGGGAACCGAAGGTTCAACGCCTTCTTTTTCCAGTTTTTGGAAACCGTGGTAATAGTTGTATACCTGCTCCTCGGCGGCCCAGTCTACTTGGGGCAGATCGCTTTCTTTCTTGACAATGACGAAGGGCAGCTTGCCGCCGGGATTGTTATCCCCAAAGAGAGTCTCGGCAATGACTGTCCCGCCTTCCTGACCGGGATAATAGGCCATAAGGATTGCCGGGGTCTTGTCCTTCCATTCGTCAATCATGATCATGTTGCCACCGATAAGCACTACCACGGTGTTCGGATTCTGAGGCGCAACGGCTTTAATCAGTTCGATCTCGTTTTTGTGGAGCCCCAGCGAGTCTTTCCTGTCGCCGCCCATATCCTTTTCAAATTTCTCGGAGGCGGATATAAATTCCCCCTCATCGTTATGATTGTAACCGGCAACGATAATAACCGCGCAGGCTTCTTTGGCGATCTTTTTTGCCTTTTCGGTATCCGCTCCATCATAGTATATCACTTCCGCTCCGGGCAAAAGCCTGCTTACACCGGCAACGGGAGTTACCACATAATGGGGAAATACGCGGCTAGAACCGTGGTCGCCAATATTTTCCACATTACCCAATTTACCCAGCACCGCAACCGTCCCGGTTTTCTCTTTGGAGAAAGGCAGAACATTATTATCATTCTTAATCAAGGTCATGGCTTTTTGCGCGGCTTTTTTTGCCAGAGCTATATGGGGCTGACTCCCTATAACTTTACGGGGATACTCTTCCGGGTCGGGTGCTTTAGAAAAGGCAAGGAGGGTGCGGACAATGCGAAGAGCCGCATCGTTAATAACCGCCTCGCTGACTTTGCCCTCCCTGACTGCCTTGGCAAGGTTTTCGCCGTAGAAGTGGGTATCGCACATTTCAATATCAAGACCGGCATTAGCGGCTTTAACCGTGTCCCTGGTTCCCCACATAAAATCGGAACTGATAAATCCGTCAAAATCCCATTCCGTTTTGAGGACATCGGTCAAAAGATATTTGTTCATGCCGTTATAGACACCCTGATATTTGTTGTAAGAACTCATTACCGAAGCCGCGCCGGCCTTAATACATTCTTCAAAATGACGAAGATACACTTCACGCTCGGTCCGTTTGTCCGCCACAACACTGACCACAAAACGGCCGTTTTCCATGCTGTTAAAGGCATAATGTTTGATGCAGGCAATAACGTTTTGATATTGAATACCTTTCAACAGCCCTATGCCCATAGCGCTCAAATGAAAGTCGTCCTCGCCGTATACTTCCTGACTGCGCCCCCAGCCGGGATTATAAGGAAGGTTAATGCAGACGCCGCCGTAGTAGTTGCCGCCATAGGCGCGGATTTCCCGGCCGATTGCCTTTCCTATTTCCTCTTCCAGCCCCGGATCAAAGGTGGCGCCCCGTGCCATCGTAACGGGAAAGCAGGTGCTTTTTTCACAGACAACCCCCCGCGGGCCGTCACAAAACCGCATCTCCGGCACGCCAAGCCTTTTATTTCCCCCAGCAGGATAGGGATAGACATTGTAGTGGTTATCCGCGCTGGGATGGTTAAACGCCTCGGCATTATCCTCCAGGGATGACCTGCCGCTCATAAGATAAATTTTTTCCTCCAGCGACATCTGAGAGACCATTTTTTTTGCCTCTTCGGTGAACGACAGACGAAATTCTTTTGTTGCTTTCATTCCTATTCTCCTCAAAAATAATTATTCAAAGGCGTTTCAAACCGCCGTCTATTCATTTTACCTTTTCCGCACTGACTTCATCGGACCCCGCGACTGTGGCGGCGATCTGCCGGCCGGTAAACTTTTCTTTCACGTAGAGGCCAAGAAATACAACAAGCAGCAGCATTATGCCTTGAATTAATTCTGAGATTTCCGTTGGCACCCTGGTTATGGCAAGACCGTTCCGCAAAAAGGCGAGCATCAAAGAGCCAACGATGATCTTATAAAATTTAGTCGCCGCGCCGCCGTGTACCGGAATGCCGCCGACAAACATCGCCGTCATTACCTGAAGCTCAAAAAAATTTCCCATGGTAGCGGCAACCCCGCCTATGCTTCCCACCACGAAAATACCGACAACGGCAGACATTAAACCGGAAAGCGCAAACGCGAGTATTTTATATTTTTTTACAGGGATACCGGCAAATTGTCCCACCGTTTGATTTTCGCCGATACATCTTGAAAAAAATCCAACTTTTGTATAATCAAAAAGATAACACATGACAATCAAAAGCAGAATAAAAACCGGATATTTAATCTTTATATCATCAAGGACAATGATAGCCGGATCAAGGAATACCGCTTGGCTGTTCGTTATGTACACAACAATCGCCCTCAGCGCTATGAGCATTGCTAAAGTAAGCATAAGGGAAGGCACCTTAAAGTAGGCGAGGATGACTCCGTTAAAAATGCCGATTGCAAGACCAACCAACAGCGCCAAAGGGACGAATATCCACGCCCCTGCCTGGGCGCTGACTATGCCGGCAAAAGAAGCGCATAGCGCCAGAAGCGATCCTTGCGTTAAATCGGTGCTGCCCTGAGCGGCGACAAAGACCATACCCATGGCTCCTATCGCCATCGGGATCATCATATTCAGAATACCACGGATATTATTTATCCGCCACAACCTGTTCGGTGACAGTATCGTAAAAACAATAATAATTACCGCAAGCCCGATAAATGGAAACAGTTTTGAGATCAAATCCCATTTGTTACTTATTTTCTTCATAGCATCGCCTCTACAATTGCCTCTTCGGTAAAACCATCGCTCCGTCTCATGGTTTTTTTTATTTGGCCGCTTTTCATAACGACAAGCGTATCACACATACCTATTAATTCAGATAATTCATCGGAAAATACGATAATGGAAAGGCCCTGTTCTTTTGCTTTGATCATCTCCGTGTAGATATAGGACTTAACGCCGACGTCTACGCCCCGGGTGGGACAATCCAGAAACAGAATCTCTTTATCCTGAATCATCCAACGGCCAAGATTTACCTTTTGCCTGTTGCCGCCGGACAAACCGCTCATAATTTGCGTAACGCCGATTGTTTTGACATCAAATTTTTCAATGACTTTCTTACTCACTTCACGCTGAACTTTGGGGTCCAAAAATCCCAGAAACCTTTTGGTTAATTCAACTGCCGGGAGACAGACATTATTCATTATCGTATCGACAATCATAAGCGCCTGCTTGTCCCGATCCTTTGGAACATAACCGATTTTCGCTTTCATCGCTTCGAGGGGCGTTTTTATGGCAGCATTTCTCTGCGCGACACGAACGGTCCCGCTTTTTATTTTGCGTACGCCAAAAAGCGATTCCGCAAGCTCATGGATACCCGCGTCCGAAAGGCCGCAGAAACCAAGTATTTCCCGCTTGTGCAGATTGAAACTGACATCATGGAAAAAACCGGATTCAAGATGTTCGGCTGCAAGAACGATACTATCTTCAAATTGGTCCGTTGTATCACTGCGATAATATGAACCGCTCAGCTCGCGGCCTACCATGAGGCGTTTTACTTCATCCGGCGTTGTCGCGTCGCTCTGCCGTTCGGCAACGACCTTGCCGTCCCGCATTATTGTAATACTATCACAAAGCTCAACCATCTCTTCAACATCGTGAGTAACCATCAAAACCGATTTTCCGGCGGCTTTCATTTTATTGATAATAGCAATAAGGATACGCCGGTAATTTAATGAAAGCACCTGCGTTATTTCATCCAAAATCAATAAATCCGGATTTATTGAAAGAGCCCGGATCAATTCGACGACTTTCTTTTCTTCAATAGAGAGCGTTCCCGCCATTTTCCTGACCGGAAAATCATTGAAACCCCACTTCTCAAGCAATCCGGAAGCCTGCGCGTAAAGCTGTTTCATATCCATCACGCCAAGTTTCTCGAATTGTTCTGTCCTGCCCAGAAATATATTTACTCCGGCGGGGAGGCCATCAACAAGACCCAGTTCTTGAACGACAGTGCCTATTCTGTTTTTTCCCGCGTCCAGCGGCGTTTTTGGCGCATAGGGGATGCCATTCATTATCATCGAACCGGTATCGGGAACCGCAATGCCGGCAATCATCGAAATAAGCGTTGATTTACCCGACCCGTTCTCTCCGATTAAACCGCGAATTTCGCCGCTATGAATCGTAATCGCCACGTCATCATTCGCATGAGTCGGGCCAAAGTACTTTTTGATATGTTCGGCGGCGAATATCACGGGGGAAGATGCCGTAGGGACAGTGTTTTTTGAGCCGATCATTTTACCACTCCTTCAAAACGGCGCTGTGATAAAATACCGCAGACGATAACACTGCCTCCCATCACAACCTCCTGCCAAGTTCCTGATGGAACGCCCAATAGGGTAAGGACATTAAAAATAGATGTGATTATCACCGCGCTTATTACTGCCCCGACAATGATATTAAAAATATTTTCCAACGCTTTTGCAAGCAGGTATGCCGCCAAAGGGGTAAAGATACTCGCTATTGACTGCAAGCCGGTAGTGGTACCGACGCGATTCCCGTAACTTTCATTGATTGCCGAAGCAAAACCCGCGTAGACGCCGGCGCACAAGGCGGCAAGGATGATCGTTTTTTCAATATTAATCCCCATCATTTTCGCGACCGTCTTGTTGGATCCTACGGCGCGCAGCCCAAAGCCGATTGACGTTTTATTATAAATAATATAGGCGGCAAAAAGCGCGGCGGCAAGAACGATAAGATTCCACGGCGGATTTCCTATTTCTCTGCATAGAGTATTCAGGCTGACTACCTGCTTTCCTATTTTTATTTGTGACGCGTTATACATTGCGCCGATTGCTTCGTAGATCATCGCAATACCAAGCCCAAAAACCCACGATGGAATTTTGCTAACCAACATCAGTTTGATATTTAATAATCCCAGACAAATCGCAACGCCGATGGAACCGAGAATCAATCCAAAGTAACCCCACTGGAAACCCGCCGCAAGAATTCCGCCGGCGTTACTCGCCAGAATCATAATGGCCCCAAGGGAAAGATCCATAAATCCCATGGTAATCATAAAACAAAAAGCTATCACGACAAAGCTGGTTACAACGGAAGCGGATAAAACAAAAAGAATATTAGAACCGGCAAGGAATTTTCCGCCGGTCAAAAAATTCAATACAACATAGATCATTGCTATAATGAAAGCTGTTATAATGGTAACAAGAGCCGGACTTTGACGGATCCTTTTTATGTTCACAGAGTTCATACAACCACCCAAATTCATAATGAAAAATCCATGCCTTGTAATAAGCAGGATCGGAAAAAATAAAACGGCGCAGAAATCCCCCGCGCCGTTACCAATAAATGCGCCTACTGTTTTAAGGCCGCGTCCAAGTCGGCTTGTTTAAGAAGCCCCTGGCTCACTTTTGCCTGAAGGCGGTTCTGAATATTGTAATCATCAAGCGTCTTTTTGTAGGTATCAATCGCAACATTAGGCCCGACCCATGAACGCATCTCGTCTGCGGAGAAAGGCTGTTGTTGAATCCAATACCTATCGTAGAGTTCAACGAGATTGGAGGGAAGAGTCATAACCGGTACGACAAGACGCGGCGCTTTTCCACCGTCCGTAATAGTATTGCCGCGAAGAGCATTGACAAGAAGGGCTGTAGCAAAATCAACGTTTACCCAATGCGCGCCGTTACCGGCGGCAACTTTTCCGGTTTTAAGGCCATCCAGAACAGAAGGATCCAGATCGGTAACAAAGATGCTCGCCTTCATGGCCGGATGTTTGGAGAGCGCCTCGATACAGCTTGTACCGACATCGCCGTTTGTCGCATAAATACAGTCCGCATCAGGGTGAGCGGTAAGCGTATCATTCGCTCTGGTCAGAGCGCCGGAAAGGTCAACCGGACCGTAGGCTTGGGCGAGGACTTGGCCGCCGCCTTTTGTAAAAGTATCGGTGAACCCGTTGGTACGCGCTGTATGAGTTGTATCACCCTGTTGCCCGGTAACGACAACCGCTTTCTTGAGGCCCCTTTGAAGGGCATAATTCGCTATGTTTGCGCCGGTTCCATAGTCAACAGTCGCGGCAATACCCTTGTAATAAGGGGAACTTACAACCCTTGCGAGGGTTTCATCCGAAGGCATGTGATCAAAAAACACGAAGGGGATTTTTGCGTCGGTACATTTTCTTGCCACGACCGGAAACAGCGTATCGTTGATACCGAAAAATACAATCCCATCTACACCGGCGTTGATCATGTTATCCACATTGGAAGCCGAATTTTCCGGTTTTGCTTCGTCATTTAAAACATAAGGCTCAACGCCAAGCGCGTCACAGGTTGCTTTGAAACTTTTTTCAAGGATATCGAGAGAATAATTTCCCTGCAGATAGTTATTGAATCCAATAACCAGCTTTTTATCGGCCTTTGACCCAGACTGTGCTCCACCGGCAAAGGCAAAACCCGCCAACGCGAAAACCAATGAGAACATAATAATTCTTTTAGCTTTCATTTTTTTCCTCCTAAGGATAAAACTGTTTATTTGCGCCCGATAAGGCGCAGTATTAATTGCCAAACGGTTCCATAATACGGAGGCCGGAATAGCAACTAACAATGCCATTATACAATGGCCCTTTAGAGAGGTGTTATCATATTTGAGAAAAGATTCTATCAAATATGGACAAAAATTGCGGACAGGGTAATGAGCCTGCTTCAAAACCCCAGGGGAACCGCTGACTAATGCGTGTTTGGCGCGCTTGCAAAATGCCCATACGAATAAATTTGACAAAAACAAACGATTCCCTTATAATGTTTACTAGGGATCATGAATTTCAAACAAAAACGCCTTGCCAATACGTCAAAAGCCGTCGAACTCCTGAACCGGCTCAGTCTGGCAGAAAAAGTCCGTCTTATGAGCGGGTCCACGAAGCTTGAAGATTTATTGGGACCTGTGATAGCAAAAGGCAGTCATTATAACGAAAGTCCTTACCCGGCAGGAGGTTCTGAAAAAATCGGACTGCCGCCTCTGATGTTTTGCGATGGCCCCCGGGGAGTAGTCTGCGGTACCGGACAAAGCACCTGTTTTCCCGTTCCCCTCTGCCGGGGGGCCGGGTTTAACCCGGTTCTGGAGAGGAAAATCGGAAAAGCCATCGGCAGGGAAATTAGGGCTTGGGGGGGAAATCTCTTCGGCGGCGTATGCGTCAATTTACCCTGGCATCCCGGATGGGGGCGTAGTCAGGAAACCTATGGGGAAGACAGCTTCGCCTTGGGCAAGATGGGGGCCGCACTGGTGGAAGGGGTGCAAGCTGAACAGGTGATGGCCTGTGTCAAACATTACGCCTTTAACTCTATGGAGATAAGCCGTTTCAAGGTGAACATAGATTGCGATCCCCGGACGGAAAGGGAAGTCTTCCTGCCCCATTTTAAGGACTGTGTTGATGCCGGCGCGTCTTCCGTCATGAGCGCTTATAACCGGTTCAGGGGAACCTGTTGCGGACAAAACGATTATTTGCTCCGCCGGGTTCTCAAAGAGGAGTGGGGTTTTGACGGCTTTGTGCTAAGCGATTTTCTTTCGGGCATTAGCGATACAGTTCAAGCGGCAAACGCGGGGCAGGATCTGGAGATGTGCTGTACCATCCACTTTGGAGACAAACTTATACAGGCAGTACAGGACGGACTTGTAGATGAAGAACGGATCAATGATTCGGCCCTGCGTATTATAAGAACGATTATCACCTTTGAAGAAGAACGAAAAAAAAGACGGGACACGAAAAAAAGCTGCCCCCCAAAGGGAAAACCTTGGGATGTAAAAAAACACCGGGATCTGGCCCTCCAATCCGCAAGGGAAGGCATAACCTTGTTGCGGAACCATCGTCATGTCTTGCCCTTGGACCCCCGAAAGCTCAAACAACTGGCCCTGATCGGCCGGCTGGGAAACAGGGAAAATTTGGGGGACAATGGGTCCGGCAAAGTGTTTCCAGCCCATACGGTTACGATTTTTGAGGGGCTTGAAAAGGCGTTGCCGGACACGGAGATTATTTTTTATGCGGGATCCAACAGAGAACACGGAAAAAATCTGGCGCGGGAATCAGATGCGGTCATCTTTGTGGCAGGTTATGATCATTTGGACGAGGGAGAGTATGCCCGCATAGTAGGGGGGGGGGGGCAAGGGTTCCCATGTAACATCTACCGGAGACCGTACCAGGGGGCTTTCCCTCCACGATGATGAGATAGAAATGATCCGCAGTGCGGGACCAGAGAATAAAAATTCCGCCGTGGTCCTCATCGGCGGCGGTACGATTCTGATTACCGGCTGGCAAAACTCTGTTTCTTCTATATTGATGGCTTATTATCCGGGACAGGAAGGGGGTACCGCGATTGCGGAAATCCTTTTGGGAAAAGTAAGCCCCGGGGGGAAACTTCCCTTTGTCCTTCCCCTCAGGGAAGAGGATCTTCCCCGAATTCAGTGGGACACGGAAAATCAATGGTACGATTATTATCATGGCTACCGAAAACTGGAAAAAGAAGGTACGCCCCCTCTCTTGCCCTACGGATTTGGCCTTTCCTATACTTCGTTCAAAATAAGCCGCCCCTGTTTTGCAACCGACGGCAAAACGATCACCGCGTCCTGTACCGTACAAAATTCCGGACGTGTGGAAGGCGATGAAGTGGTGCAAATGTATGCCGGTTTCAAAAATTCAAAGATTGACCGTCCGGTAAAAACACTCTGCGGGTTTTTTCGGGCGCATTTGAGAGTACGGGAAGAAAAGAGGGTTGTTATATCGTGCCCAGTGGAAAAACTTCACTATTATAATGCAGACAAAGGAATATTCGAGCTTGAGCATATAGAATACGAAGTGTACCTGGGGACATCTTCCGCAGACAAGGATTTGTTTTCAGGAAATATTAAACTCTGAGGAGGAAAAAGTAGTATGGGCAGTATTTTTGAATCGGTGGAACATAAAAGAGTGTATCCTGCCAATGTTTTTGTGGTGAATCTGGAGAGTTCCCGGCTTCATTGGCACTATGATTATGAGCTTATGGTCATATTAAGAGGGTCCCTACAGGTGTTTTGCGGGCCGGAACCCTACATTCTGCGGGGAGGCGATATCGTACTGTTCAACAGCAGGGTAATCCACGGGCTCAAGCATACCGACGAGGATAATCTCTGTCTTTTTATACAATTTCCCCCCTCCCTTTTCGACCCCGTATTAGATCATCAGCAAGAATACTATTTCTACCTGAACAGTACCGAAAAAAACTTTACCCCCCGCAAGCCCTATGAACATTTTACGAAGCTGGCGGTCAATATTGGCATATCGGGAAGGCAGCACGGCGTTACGGCAGACCTCCGAACACACGCGTTAATCCAAACTCTGATCGCCGATCTTGTTGAATATGCCGAGTTCGATATACACAGCGGACATCACACGAACGGTATCGACAGCATTGGCAAATTGATTTCGAATGTCTGCCTTTATATCGATAATAATATTCAAGACGGAAACCTGGCAGAATCCACGATAAAACACTTCAAGATCAATAAAAAAACGCTGTACCGTTATCTCAAAGAAACTATCGGCCAAAGCCTCAAGGGGCTAATTGATGCGGCCCGCATAGAAAAATCAAAACAACTGCTTCGGGAATCAAACAAACCGCCGGTGATTATCGCGGACGAATGCGGCTTTTACAGTGAAGTAACCTTTTACCGCGTGTTTAAGAAGGAAACAGGGATAACCCCCAGAGAATTCCGCCGTGGCGGAAGTAGTCTTCTTATGGCGCCAGGTGTCAAGGGTTACCTGAACTCCGATGAACATATTATCGCGAATTTGCTCTATCAATATGCGGAGAATGTTGATATATCGCATATCGTTCAATAGCGCTTTGAACGGCGTGATTTTGTGATGGCTGGAACGGAGGAGAGACGGGGCCGGGCATCCAGAGGATGCCTTGGCTTTTATCTGCGGAGGACTGTTTAGTTATCGTGTCGGCAAGGGGTTGCTCTAGCCTATGGCAGAGGTCTGCCTTAACCTTGTGGACAGAAGGTTCTATCGGCAGATGCGCGTTCTGTTCCTCCCCTCCATTCAATACTGCCTGTTCAGCCGATAGATTATCAAAGTAGAAACACCATAAATCGTTTGGAACGGCCTCCCCCGTAATGCCTCATAATAAAATCTAACCATAAAGGCTGTTGTCTCAAAACAAGTATTCTAACCGCAGCTAGAATTTCTCAAGAGCGGCATCAGCGAGGGACTGGCGCCGCAAGAGGGCCTTTTGCCGG
>JAIRNN010000124.1 GCA_031257995.1 Spirochaetaceae bacterium
CCCTCTTGCGGCGCCAGTCCCTCGCTGATGCCGCTCTTGAGAAATTCTAGCTGCGGTTAGAATACTTGTTTTGAGACAACAGCCTTTATGGTTAGATTTTATTATGAGGCATTACGGAGAGCCCCTTTTTGTGACGGGGATGAAAACGGCCCTCTTAAATGAGGGCTTGAGCCGTGCAGGCTTCGAACCTGCGACCCACAGATTAAGAGTCTGTTGCTCTACCAACTGAGCTAACGGCCCGTTTAGGAACGGCAACTATGATACCACAGAACCGAAAAAGCTGACAAGTACCCGCGTAAAAAAAGCTGAGACAAGGGTTCTATCTTTTGGATATTGCTATTTCCCGGCATTAACCACAGATGAACACGGTTGGGATAGATAAACGCGGATTTTTCATGCCACGCTTCCTTATAATCCGTGTTCATCTGCGGCCATCCGCGTAATCTGTGGTTTCTTGTGATTAAGGCCGGAGGCGTTGCGGGGGTGGTAACGCCCCGCAGAGGGGGTAGCGTAAGACCGCAGGTCTGGAGCAAGGGGGAGACTTCCCCTTTTATATTTTCTTCGGAGAAGGGTTGTCTCCTTTAACAACATCATCGGCGGCATCCAGCGCTTCGGAGAGCGTGTCTTTGATGTTTGCCTCGCCCAGGGTGTCGATGAAGCCGTATTTGCGGAGGGCTTTCAGGGGTTGGGCGCGGATTTCGGACAGCAGGAGGGTGATCTTTTTGGTCTTGCACTGCGCCATAAAGGTTTCGAGGGCCGCGATTCCGGACGAATCGACGGCAGGCACGTCGCGCAACCGCAGAATGATCACGCGGGTGTTCTTAGAAATAGTGCGGAGCGTGGTTTGGAGCATATCTGCGACACCGAAGAATAAGGGGCCGGATATTTCGTAGATTTCCACTGCGTCTTTTGACAGCGCTTCGATCTCGCTCCGGGTACGCTTGCCGATCTCGCCGTAGGCCAGTTCAGCGATCAGTTCGTTGTTTTCAGGCTTGATCGCGGCCACTTCGATGACGCGGCGGAGGAAAAGGAAAATGGCGAGGATCACGCCGATTTCTACGGCAAAGGTGAGGTCGAAGGCGACGGTCAGCGCAAAGGTAGTAAGGAGGACGGCTGTGTCGCTCTTGGGCGAGGCGCGGACGAGGCGGACGAAACGGGGAATGTGGCTCATGTCCCAAGAGACGACGATCAGCACCCCGGCAAGGGACGCGAGCGGGATGGAGGCGGCGGCGGGCGCGAGGAAGAGGATAAAGACGGCGAGGGTAAGCGCGTGGATGAGGCCCGACACCGGGGAAACCGCGCCGTTTTTGATGTTGGTGGCGGTACGGGCGATGGCCCCGGTCGCGGGGATGCCGCCAAAGATGCCGGCTGCCAGGTTACCCAAGCCCTGCGCGGCGAGTTCCATGTTCGCGTTGTGGCGGTCGCCGGTCATGCCGTCGGCGACGACCGCCGAGAGAAGGCTCTCGATGGCGGCGAGCAGCGCGATGGTGAACGCGGAGGGCAGCACTTCCCTGATGATCTCCCAGTTTAAGGCGGGAAGCGCGGGGAACGGGAGACTTGAGGGGATCCCCCCATAGCGGCTGCCGATGGTCTCGACAGGCAGCGAAAAGAGCGCCGTCACAATTGTGGCAACCGCAACCCCGGCGGCGGCCCCCGGTATGCGCGGCGCAAATCGGCGCACGAGGAGGATGACGGCGATGGTAGCGAGACCCAGCGTGAGAGAGGGCCATTGAAACGTGGAGAAGGCTCCCGCGTATTCCGCCCACTTCCTGAAGAATTCAGGCGAGGAGGCCGCGATGTCCAGCGCGAAGAGGTCTTTTATCTGCTGTGAAAAGATGAGTAGGCCGATTCCGGTGGTGAAGCCCGTGGTGACGGGGTGGGGAATGTACTTGATAAACTTGCCCAGTCCCGAAAGCCCCATCGCAAGAAGCATGAGTCCGGCGAGGAATGTCGCCATGATGAGGCCGTCCATGCCGTAGCTGGTCTGTACGCCGAAGATGATTGTCACAAACGCGCCGGTGGGACCAGCGATCTGAAACTTGCTGCCTCCCAGAAGGCTTACCATAAAGCCCGCTATGATCGCCGTGTAAAGCCCTTGCGCCGGGGTGCCGCCCGCCGAGATGGAAAACGCCATCGACAGGGGTAGCGCAACCACGCCGACAAGCACGCCGGCAAGCACATCCTTCCCGAAAAGCGGCAAGATATACGTCCGAACACCATTCCGGGGCAGTAACTCGGCGATCCGGGGCTCAAACGACATTTCTCTGAAATACGCCGCGAGAGCCTTTTTGAAAGATTGAACCATGAGCACATCATAGATAAGAAATGAAAAAGAATGAATAGGCGGGGCGAATTGGTGATACAAATTTATTGCGCCGCTTTTTTATCACCCTCTATCGTGGTAGAATACTCTGCCATGCGCACTCCTATTCGTTTCATTGACAAAGCACTCGTCATTATCGTTTTGTTCCTCGTGTTTATCATAGCCGCGACGACGGTGTGGGCCCTGTTGTTCCGCGAAAACCCGGATGGCAGAACAACGGTCGCGGCAAGCGAAACTGCCGCAAACCGTGAAGTTGTTGAGCAAAACTTCGCGGGTATCGGGAGAGTGCGGACGGTGTTGCAAAAAGAACAGGGCAAGGATGGGGCCACGGTGATTATCAGGGTTGTATTTCCGTACAATGCGGCGGACAGGGCTTTTACCGAGGAACTGGTGAAGAATACCGGAATGTTCCGGGAGACGATCACCACGTATTTTGCGGGTATGGCGGCAAGCGATCCGAGACTGCATAACGAGGCGGTAATCAAAATGGAACTGCTTGAGCGGTTTAACACGCGGCTGCGGCTGGGAAAAATCGACCGGCTTTTTTTTAGCGAGTTTCTGATTATCGAGTAAATTATAGAAGGGGGAAGCCTCCCCCTCGCTCCGGTCAAAGCTCAAAACTTGAGCCGCCCTCCGCTACCCCTCTACAGGGCACCCAATGCCGTGCGCGAAACGTTGAGCGCGTTTTAGCATTCCCTTAACACGGTGTGGGACCCAAGAATGTTACACCGTAAATAAATGCAACAGGGCCCCGGAACCGCCCCCGCAACGCCCCGGCCTAATCACAGGCTTTAATCACAAGAAACCACTGACGAACACGGATGAGGCGGATACGCGCGGATTTTTGTCCGGAACAGGGGGCTTCTCTCTCCATATATCTCTTGGTAGAAGCACGAATCAGCGTTTTTCTAAGCATGAAACAGACACAGGCCGTAGACCTTTTCCGCGCCGGCCTCCTTGAGTACGGACGAACAGACTTCAAGTGTCGTTCCGGTTGTATACACGTCGTCGAACAGCAGGACGTTTTGCGGCGGCTTTTTTGTGCAGACGATGCGGCCTTTGAGGTTTTTCGCACGTTCTTCCGCGTTCAATTTTTTTTGGGTCATCGAAGACAGCCGCCGGAGGCAACGGCAAACCACGCTTTGTTTTTCTAGAATGCGCGTAATGTTCTCGACTTGATCCCAGCCGGCAGTTTTTATCTTGCCGTCACGCGGCGGTACCGGAACAAACGTCAACTCCCCAAACACCACCCGGTCAAAAAAGAGATCCCGGCCCCCAAGGATTTTTTCGGCAAAAAAATGGGCGAGAGCGCGAGACCTGCGAAATTTGTAGGCGCGAAGAAGCGTCTTCCATTTTTGTGTATAGGGATACAGTACCGCCGCCTTGTCAAAGGAATGTTCCTCCTTGACGCGGCATTGGGTGCAAACCCCGATTTCCGAGACAAGCGGCCGCCCGCAAACCTCGCAGCACTCGCCGCGCCCGTCCAAGGGAAAAAGCCGCTCACAGTCAGAGCAGATACCAAATCGTGCTTCCCGCCCGGTAACAAGCGGCCTTCCACAGATGGGACAGGCCGAAGGAAAAAAGAGTTCCCGTATAAGATAAAGTGTTTCGTTTCGCATAACGCCTCCTCGCGTTGATATAACGATATATATAGTACATGCGGTTGTTACCCGTATTGCTTTAGTCAAAACGAAAATTTTTTCAGAATTACGATATAGGGATATTGCGGTGGGAAGTCTCCTGCTCCCCACAACTCTCGGCTTAATCATGAGAAACCACAAATTATACGGATAAGCGCGGATAAACAGGGATGAAGAAGGACGAAAACGAAAAATCCGTGTTTATCTGCTGGTAAACCGTGGTTTTTTCACGCTTTTTTCCCGTTAGATTAAAGCAGGACGGCTGGTAACCGCATATATATATGTACGGGAGTATAATGTATGAGAGAAAACAGAGAATTGGCGGAAAACGTCTGGTATGCGGTGGGGACGGAGATAAACATCAGGGAACCCTTGTTCCGGTTGCCGGAGGCGAAAGCGCTGCTCCACCGGGTACTCCGTGAGGCGAAAAAGCGTTTCGGCTTCGAGCTGCGCGGCCTGAAACTTGACGGAGCATCGCTCACGTTCTACATTAAGCCCGACGACGGTTTGGAACTGCCTGAGATAATGCAGTGGATTAAGCAAACGTTCTCGGCCCGGTTCAACTGGCTGACGGGGAGGAAGGGGCACGTCTGGGGAGACCGGTACGAGTCGGAGATTTTGGAGGGGGAGCCGCCTGAGTCGGCGAAGCCGGTGGACTGGGAGGTGGTGAATGTGGAGGCGGACAAGCCGATACCAGCGGACACAACCTACATGCTGACTTGGGTCAGCCCCCGCTTGCCCGGAGTAACGATAACGACCGAGATTTCGGTCAAAAACGCTACCAAACCCCCGCCGCCGCCCGCTTAACCGCCCCGGATCACGGCCCAAAGGGGGTTTCAGCACGCCTCAAAGCTCGCGGCCCGATGGCCGTGAGGGGAGGCCTGTCCTCCGTACCAACCCACAGCCCTCAACCACATTGAACCGCAGATACTTTATGCTATTTTGTAAAAGGGGCAACGTGTATCCGCTTGTGTACAGGGCCGGCGCCGATTGTTCCGTGTAGTGGGGGAACGGCCAGGGGAAACCCCCGGCAGACCCCGTCACAGATATTAATCACAACGGCGGCCGAAGAAAAACCTGAATAACGGCGGCAAACAGCGACTCGATCAGTTCCCCCATTGAACGGTTCAACCCGCCGGCAAGCCCTCCCCCTAAACAGCACGGCAGTACCAAAAACGGCTGAATAGTTACACTTTTTTTCTGAATGGGATATACTATTTCCGCGATGTTGATAGCAGCAAACAAAAAGGCAACGTACTCCCTTCGGGGCTTTTCATGTACCCTTCCCTTTATAACGTTTAACAGAAACCGTGTCAAGCCCCCTTCACGCGCCGTCTCAAAAATCAAGCCGTTATCCATTTTCAATTATCCATTATCCATTTCCCCAATAGGGGGGAAGCCTTTGCGGTTAATGCCTTCCGGTCTGTCAACTCTGTCAACAAACGGAAACGCCCCGATACGAATGGGTTTGAAACAGGTTCTTTTATCCATAAAGGTTGCCGGAAAAGGAGAGGCTCTATGCAGGCGTTGATACTTGCGGCGGGAATGGGAAACCGGCTGGGAAAATATACCCGGAACAACACAAAATGTATGCTGTCCTTGAATGGAAAGACGCTTATCGAAAGGGCGCTGGACGCGATTTCCGGCGCGGGGATCCGCCGATGTGTCATTGTCGCCGGGTATCACAAAGAAAATCTTGTCTCCTTTCTGGGAAATAAGTATAACGATGTGGCAATCGAATATGTTTTTAACGATGTTTATCACAAGACAAATAACATCTATTCCCTTTACCTCGCGAAGGACTATCTGTTGCGGGATGATACCCTGCTTTTGGAGAGCGATTTGATTTTTGAGGCGAGTCTCCTTTCCGACATTGTTTCCTCTCCTGAGCTGAATGTTGCGGCGGTGGCGAAATGGGAAGCGTGGATGGACGGTACGGTCGTCCAGCTTTCGGGCGATAACGAAATTGCCGCGTTTATTCCCAAAAAGGCGTTTTCTTACGATAAAAAAGAATCCTACTATAAAACGGTGAACATTTATAAGTTTTCGCGGGAGTTTTCCACCGCGATGTATGTGCCGTTTCTGGAGGCGTATACGCGGGCGATGGGCAATAACGAGTATTACGAGCAGGTTTTGCGTGTTATCGCCACGCTTGACCGATGCGGGTTAAAGGCGTTTGTGCTTTCCGGGCAGAAATGGTACGAAATTGACGACGCGCAGGACAAGGACATCGCGGAAACATTGTTCGCGGAAGACGGCGGTGAAAAACTGGATTTGATGGCGCGACGCTACGGCGGTTACTGGCGTTTCCCCGGCATCCTTGATTATTGTTATCTGGTAAACCCCTATTTTCCGCCGCCCCGGATGCGCGCCGAAATCCGGTCGTATTTTGACACGCTGCTCACCGAGTATCCTTCCGGCCTTAATGTGCAGAATCTGCTTGCCGCCAAACTCTTTAATCTTGACGAGGCGCACATCCTTGCGGGGAATGGCGCGGCGGAACTGATTCGCGCCCTCGCGTTGAGCCTTTCCGGTACGGTCGGCGTGGTATACCCCAGCTTTAACGAATATGCGGAGAGTTTTGCGCTCAATCCCGCTGTCCGCCTTGCTGCCTTTTTACCCAAAAATATACCCGAAAACTTTTCGTATACCAAAGACGACGCGGCCGGGTTTTCCGCCGAATGTGACGCGCTGCTTTTAATAAACCCGGATAATCCGAGCGGCAATTATATTGCCCGCAACGAGGTTCTCTCTCTTGCGGCACAGCTGAAAACACAGGGCAAACGGTTGATTGTGGATGAGTCGTGTGTTGATTTTGCGGGTACAGAAAACGGCGGGGGGGGGGGGCACGTTGTTACAGGAGGATGTGCTTGCCGCCTATCCGAATATGGTCGTCGTGAAAAGTTTAAGCAAGAGTTATGGTGTTCCGGGGATAAGGCTCGGCGTACTGGCATCGGGCGATGTGAACGTAGTCCGGAATGTCCGCAAGAATATGTCTATCTGGAATATCAATGCATTCGCCGAATATTTTTTACAGATCATCGGCAAGTATCAGGGCGATTACCAAGCGGCCTGCAAAAAGATCAAAACCGAAAGGGCACGTTTCAAAAACGCGCTTCGTGAAACGGGTCTTTTTGATGTGTATCCATCCGCAGCCAACTATTTTCTGTGCGGACTGAAAAACGGCATGACGGCGCGTGGTTTCGCGGAAACGCTGCTTGCTGAGCATGAGATTTTTATCAAGGATCTCACCGGAAAGAAGGGGATCCCCGGCGATTCTTTTATCCGCATTGCGGTGCGTGATGAACACGACAACAATGCTTTTATCGCCCGCGTTTCCGCGTTATAGTTGTTTCGCGGTACCTATTCATGCGGGGGGAAGCCGCGGCAACGATGTAGCAATTTGCCGATCCCCCTCACTTCCAGCCCGCTCTCCGGTCGAAAGACCTGAGCCTAAAGGCTGCGCATAAGGAGCGTCCACAAATGCTTGGCTCCGCTCTTCCCGCCCTCCGTTTGATCTTACCCCCTCGGCGGGGAACACCCCCGAAGGCATCCTTTGGATGCCCCGCCCCCGGCATACTGCTAAAGTAGAAGCACTACAAACAGGATTCCGCCCTATCCCCGGCACACCTCGATACCCGGCAGTTTTTTCCCTTCCAGCAACTCAAGCGACGCGCCGCCGCCGGTGGACACATGGCTCATCTGCGACGCGAGGCCGAACTTGTTCACCGCCGCCACCGAATCGCCGCCGCCAACCACGGTAACCGCTCCTTTCCCGGTTGCCGCCGCGACAATCTTTGCCACTTCTTCCGTGCCTTTTGCAAACGCCTCGAACTCGAACACGCCAACCGGCCCGTTCCACACCACCGTCGCCGCCGTGCCGATGACCTCTTTGTATTTGGCAACCGTCTTGGGCCCGACATCCAGCCCCATGAGGTTATCGGGGAGGTCCGCGCCGTCCACCGCAATCGGTTTCGCGTTCGCGTCAAACGTCTCGGCGGCCACCTGGTCGAGAGGCAACACAATCTCTACCTCCAACTTCTTGGCCGCATCGAGAACCTTCTTCGCCGTGCCGATCTGGTCGTCCTCGACAAGACTCTTCCCCACCGTATGCCCCTGCGCCTTGAGGAACGTGTAGGCCATGCCCCCGCCGATGACGAGCGCATGGGCGTTCTTTAGAAGGCTTTCCAGCACCGCAATCTTCGAGGACACCTTCGCGCCGCCGATAATTGCCACAAGCGGTTTCTTGGGACTCGTCACAATCGGCTCAAGGTAGGCAACCTCTTTCTCCATGAGGAACCCGGCCACGGACACCGGAGCAAACTTCGCGATAGACGCCGTAGAAGCGTGGTCGCGGTGCGCCGTCCCAAAGGCATCATTCACAAACACCTCGCCGTAGGAGGCAAGCTCCTTTGCCAGCTTGTCGCGGCTCTCCGTATCCTTCGCCGTCTCCTCCTTGTGGAACCGCGTGTTCTCCAGCATAACTACCGACCCGTCCGGCTGCCCCTCGATAAACGCTTTCTTCCCGTAACAGCCGTCCTCGCCCGCAAACACAACCGGCTTTCCCAGCTTCTTTGCAAGGTAGGCCGCGACCGGGGCCATCCGGTGTTTTCCCTTGATGTAGGCCGCCTCGTCAAACACCTTCCCGTCCTTCACCGCCTTTTCCTTCGCCTTCGCCGCGTCTTTGGCCGGATCGCCCAAATGACTCATCAGCGTGAGAGAAGCAGCCCCCTGCTCAAGGATGTATGTAATGGTAGGAATCGCCGCGACAATACGGGTATCGTCCTGCACCACGCCGTCCTTCATCGGCACATTGAAATCAACGCGCATAATCACGCGCTTCCCCTTAAAATCAACAGACTTAACCGTCTTAATCATAAACGCCTCCAGAGAATCAAAGATTCTTCTATTATATATATTACTATACTACTTTTCCCAAACGAATATACCCCTTTTCACAAACGAATAACAGGTTGTCGTGCCGGTTTAGTCCCATTCCAGACCGCGTTCCAGAATCTTGGTACTTACCGCGTTAAAAGCCGCGTCAAGCTCGGAATTTCCCGCCTTCAGTTCCTCAATTCTCGCCACAATTTGACTGTCGAGGATATTCCGGTCAATCGAATAAAGCGCGATGGCCCTATAACGGGTTTCATCCGGTTCTCCCTTGTTGCTTATCACCTGTTTCAGCCACCAGTCGGTTTCCTTGCGCGCGCCGGTGTAGGTGGCGGTGATGAGCGTGTTGATCGCGTTGGAGTACGCCCGCCGGGAATCGGCGTTGTCGGGCACGAGCGATTCGTTGGCCTTGAACACCGAAATGACGCGGGAATTGATCGTCGCGCCGATCTGCTGTTGGGCGTTGAAATTGTTTACCCATGTCAGAAGCTGCTGGAGCTCAGGGCCCTGTTCCTCCGCGACGATGCAGTATTTTCCCTTGTAGTCGGCAAGACTCTCCACCCCCGGCACCCCCCGGTCAAGGTATTCGGAGATCCATTGGGGCAGATCATCGACCCCGTAGCCGGTCCCCTTGTGTTCAACCGTCTTCGTGGCCGCCGAAGACGAGAGCGTGATACGATCTCTCTGCCCGTTGCCGTCGCCCGCAGAGGCGCATGCCGTTAAAACCATAACCGCCGCAACAACAGCGGTTAATCCGAACAGTGTGTTTCTCATCATATTTTTTCTCCTTCTCAATGACGATAAAAGTTACGGCTCAAAGCCGCTTTCCTAACGATTCCATTACCGAAAGAGATAATACCATACAAAGGGATCGTATGGCAACACATCGCTGGAGAAAGGCGAGTAATAGGTAAGAGATAAGAATTTCGGTGGGGGCGCCCCCAATGTCATGCGCGAAACGGACGCCATCTATGGTTGTGCTGGGCGCGGCTTCTTTTTCGGGGCAGAGTAAGGGAAAGTATGGCATACTGGAGGCATCCCAAGGGAGGGGATAGCGGTGGATACCAAAGGAACAGGCCCTGTTGCGGAAGAAGCCACCGCGGGATTTGCCCGCAGGACGCGCGCAAAGGCGGCGGAATTTCGGGCCGCCCATGCCGGACGGAAACTCACCGTCAGTACCATAGAACGGCTGTGGGGGAACGCCGCGTCATATCCGGCGGAAGCGTCCCCCGCAACCCCACGGAAGCGTCCCCCGCAACCCCACGGTTGCGACCCCCGCAACCCTACGGTTGCGACCCTCGTAACCCTACGGAAGCGTCCCCCGTAACCCTACGGAAGCGTCCCCCGCAACCCCACGGTTGCGTCCCCCGCAACCCGACGGTTGCGTCCCCCGCAACCCCACGGTTGCGACCCCCGCAACCCCACGGTTGCGTCCCCCGCAACCCCACGGTTGCGTCCCCCGCAACCCCACGGTTGCGTCCCTCGTAACCCTACGGTTGCGTCCCCCGCAACCCCACGGTTGCGTCCCCCGCAACCCCACGGTTGCGTCCCCGCGTCCGTAGGCTAAACTTGACCCACAGAATAACACGGGTACGCACTGACCGACTTTTCATACCGAAGCTCCCCTAATCCGCGAAAACCCGCAATTCCGTGATTTTTTTTCGTCTTTTTCGCGCTTTTTTCACGCCAAATTAAAGCAAAACGGCGAGTCAACGCCTTATATAGGGTGTAGGAGGCATTGTATATGCGCAAACCTAGAGAACTGGCAAAAAACGTCTGGTATGTGGTGGGGACGGCCTTTAATATTGCCGAACCGCTCTTCCAGTTGCCGTTCGCCGTAGTGTTGCTCTACCGAGTGCTCCGCGAGGCGAAAAAACGTTTCGGTTTCGAGATGCGCGGGCTGAAAGTCGAAGGGGCGCGGCTCACGTTCTACGTCAAGCCCAACGACGGCTTGCAACTTCCGAAGATAATGCAGTTTTTGAAGCAGACCTTCTCGGCCCGATTCAACTGGCTGACGGGAAGGTCGGGGCACGTGTGGGGCGACCGGTACGAGTCGAAGGTATTGGAGGGAGAACCGCCTGAGGGGGCAAAGGCGGTGGACTGGGCGTTGGTGGACGCGGAGGCAAAAAAGCCGATCCCGGCGGACACCACCTACACGCTGACTTGGGACAGCCCCCGCTTGCCCGGGGTAACGATAACAACCGTGATTTCGGTCAAAAACGCCCCCAAGCCCCCGCCTCCGCCCGCTTAACCGCCCCGGATCACGGCAAAAAGGAGTTACACCCACCCTCCGCAATGCCATCCCAAGATGGCCGGAGGAGAAGTCCGCCCAAACGGCCGCATAGATCCCAAAAAACCACGGATGTACCCCCGCACCGGAACGCTCTCTGTGTAATCTGCGCCCCCTTTTATCCGCGTGTATCCGTGTCATCCGCGCCGTCATCTATGGCGCGCGATCCGCAGTTAAACGTGATTGAGGCCCCCCCTGGCATTAGGCTAAACTTGACCCACAGAATAACCACGAACCAACACAAACAGGTTCATCGGGAGCGGGTTTGTTTGTTGCCGGATATGGAAAACCCGCTTATATGAGGCCAAAGCCGATAATGAAGGGATGGATGACGGCCAAACGCGAAAATAGAACGATTTTGTAAGAACGATGTGGGAGAAAGCGGCAAACCACAAGGAGGGGAAACGATACCCGATGAGGAGTTCCTGCTATCGGTTGACCATGACGGCTCCAGGCCGACCACGCAGCGCATCCGCCCTATTTACAAGCAACAGGGAAATGAGAAAACGGAACAATCCCGAAGGCAAATCGCCAACAAAGAGATAGAGAGATGATACCGGACATTATCAGCGCCTATTCGTTTGCAATAAGCAATTTTACTTTTGACGGGAAGGAATCAATTCTTTATGCTCAGGAAGGTACTAAAAACACATACATCTATGGTGAACACATAAACAACAAACATAAACGAAAAACAACCGCACCCTTTTATAATGAAAATAGTCTTACGGGCAGTGACGCTGTTCTTAGAAAACTGAATAACAACAATAACAACGATGTTAGCAATATCGAAATAATTACGGGGAGAGGTGGAGGCAATCCCGCCAATACCGCGCAAACTGAATCATGCGGGACAGCAGCCAACTCCGTCGATCTGCCCGATACTTCATTATCGCCCGCTTCCGCAGAAAAGTAAAGCCCCCTCGCTTGACCGGCAGGACAAACGCATAGAAACAAAACGCCTGGTACAAAGCGGGCGCGGAGATACATATCCGCGAACCGCTATTCCCGTTGCCGGGATCCCATTCCCAAAGGGGAAGGGCATCCATTTCGCCTAAAAACGCTATCCCTTACTCTGCTCGTACACCGTATACCACTGCCCGTCTTTACCCTGCCCGTACATCACCGAATCATACCATGTGATCCGCGCATATTTTTCCGCAACCTTGGGGGCAAGCGCGTCAACCTCCGCCAGCGGCCCCGCCAAATCATTGAGCGTTTTCGCCACGTCCGCCGTAACTTTCAATTCGTCCGTCATATCCGCCTCCTATTTCCGGATATCGTACCCATTGCCGCTATTCACAAAATACCAGCCTGAGTCGCCATAAACCCCGTTTTTTTCGGCCGGCTTAGTTCCCGTGCCGCCATCAAACCGAGAGATCATACCACACATACTCACACCCGATGCGCGCATCCTGGTCTGTGTGCGCGTAAGCATGACCTACCCTTGATGCCCCCCCAATCCAACGCCGCCTTGATAGAGATATCCTCATTATCTCCGCCCCGCCCGCGTGCCCGATTGTGTACAACAACACTTGTACTACTCATAATAACCTTCGTCTGAATTCCTTCAATTTATGTAACAGTCTCATCCCGCCATTCGGGACGATAAGGAATCATTCCACACCTTAAAACTTTTGTCACGGAGGAGTGATTTTGTCAAGGCGGGACAGGGAAGGGGCAAGGAGGGGGAAGTTTCCCCCTCGCTCCAGACCGCCGCCCACAAGCGGGCTTAGGGTCTTACGCTACCCCCTCTGCGGGGGCCCGGCCCACGCAACGCCCCCATCCCGCCAAGCCCCGGCTACAAGGCAAATTCATTTGCCCGCAAACTTGTTTGCCCTGCGCCGGGGACACGTAGACGTTAGCCTCCGCTGCTAGGCGTAATCACCGCGCCGGAAACCGCGAACGTGTCTTCTTTGTCAATTTCCTTGTTGCCACCGGATGCGCTAATTGTGCCGCTCGCGGGCGGATTACTGCCTCCCGTACCGATATTCCCAGTGGCGCTAACGTTTGCCGCAGCTTGGTTCTCAACCGCCGCGCTTCCCAGTGCATCGGCATTACTAAACGCGCCATCGCTGCTTTTCGGCGTAGCTGCATTAGCTTTGGCCACAGTGTTTCCGCTTCCTCCAGATACCGCCTTCGTGTAAATCCCGCCGGAACCGACATGGTTAGTCCCCGCGCCGAGCGCCAGCGTGAGCGTATAACCATTATTCACTACGATTTTGCCCTTAGTGGACACATCAAGTATCACGCCCCCAATGGCGGTATTGCCCGAAACCGTGAGCGTTGAGTCCTTTGTGCCGAACGTGAGCGTCGCGGCACTGATCGGGTCGGTTTTTTCCACAAGAGGAGTCCCCTCGCTATCCACGCCGTCAATCCTCGCCGCCAAGAACGCCACCGCAGTGTTGTCAACACCCGCCGTCAGCGTACCGGTAGTCTCGCTGGTCTCCGGGGTGATCGCATACGTACTGCCCGCGATTTTCGCGTTGGTGGCGTGTCCCAGGGTGATCGCCTTGCTCGTAACAAGGGCCAGCGCGCCCGATCCGGTGATGGTCACCGCATTCACAATCTTCGCGTTATCCTCCAGAATCAGCGTCCCGTGTACCGCAATCGTGTTGTCAGGCGCGAAACCATCCGCTGTAGACACGCGGGTTGTGTTCGCCGGAATGGTCAGCGCGCCGATAGCGCAATCGGTCTCCGCGAAAGACACCGTGGCAACCCCGCTCTCGATGAGCTTTTTCAGGGCCG
>JAIRNN010000162.1 GCA_031257995.1 Spirochaetaceae bacterium
CCCGATCCGCGGGATTCCTTCCCGCAGCCTCCCGCGCCAAGGGCGCTTCCACCATGCGGCCATCCGCACTCTGCCATTCCCTGCCCGGCCCGCGCCATTCATCTTAGGCTATAAGCCCCTCCTGCCACATCCTTAGGAAAAAACCGGCTTCCGCCCGTTCGCTGAAATACTGATGGACACTGCCGGCAGCCCCGTATTCCTTGGACAGCGCCTTCCACTGAACGCCGGTTCGCAATACATAAAAGATGGCTTCCAATACCTGGCGCGGCGGTATCGGTTTCCGCCCCGGGCCTTCGCCGGCAGGTCTTGTTGTCCTTCCGTTTCCGTCGGGGAACGAAATCCTTGGCCCGTTCCCACAACTCCTCCTTCAGTTCCCATGATTTGATCCCGCTTCCTGTTATCCGTTTCATACCTTACTTTATCGGCTCTTTCCTATTTGCGGATAAGTTCTTAGTTTTTTTGTCCGACTGCCGGTAGCGAGGATCCTGCTGTCCGGTCAATGCCTATTTTTGTTGCAAAGTTAACCCCATATGACCCTCCGATCCCTCCATCGGCAAGGTCTATTTGGGTTAGAATTTTATTTTGAGGCATGACTTTTTTTGGGTTAGATTAATTATGAGGCAATGCGAACACTGGACAAGAAATGATCTTTGTGATAGAATAAATACGGATATGAAAAAAATATTGATTGTTGACGACAATCTCCTGACACTTAAGCAACTCGAGGCGCACCTTTCGCAGCGCTACGAGGTGATACTTGCCAAGTCGGGTAAAATCGCCCTGGAGGTGTGTAAAAAGGTTGTTCCCGATCTTATTCTTCTCGACGTGAGGATGCCGGAGATGGATGGGTTTGAAACCCTGAAGGAGCTCCAGAAGAATCCGAGCCTTGAGTTCATTCCGGTTCTCTTTTTGACAGGCAGCAACGACACGATGACGGAGATTAAGTGTCTTGAGCTGGGAGCGATGGATTTCATTACCAAGCCGGCCAACAAAAGCATTTTGCTGCACCGCATTGAGTTGCATCTGCAATTTTCTTCCTATCAGACCAATCCGGCGGATATTGTGAAGGATCTGGAAAATTCGATAGCGGTGTCTTTTGCCGAGCTTATCGAATATAAAACCGGATACACGGGGCGGCACGGCGAAGATACCAGCGCGTTCACGATGATTCTCGGCAAAGAGTTGCTCCGGCGGAAGACCTTCGGCGCGGATCTCACGGAAGCCGAGCTCGAAAAAATCGGGCGGGCAAGCTCCTTCCACGACATTGGTAAAATTGGCATCAGCGATTCGATCCTGCAAAAAAAGGGCGCGTTAACCGAGAAAGAATTTGAAACGGTCAAGCAACATTCAATCATAGGCGCCAATGCGCTGTCCGATATTTATAGAAAGCTGCCCGGACATCACTATTTTAAATATGCGGCGGTCATTGCAAAGGGGCACCATGAAAGATGGGACGGTACGGGTTACCCGGAAGGGTTGAAAGGAGAAGCGATTCCGCTTGCCTGTCGGATTGTCGCTGTCGCTAATGCCTACGCTGCTTGCCGTAGTCCCCGGTGTTACCGTCCCGCGCTTGATCATCGTGAAACCTGTGCGGTAATTTCGAAAGGAAAAGGGACCCTTTTCGATCCGAGAATCGTCAAAGTATTTGAGGAGATAGAAGATAAGTTTGACGAAGTATCAAAGAAAATAAGCAAGGGTTCCAAAAATGAGCAGTGAAATCGAAGGCATTGATTACGGCGCGGCGCTTTCCCAGTTCGGTTCCGAGGAGAATCTTGCGGCGATACTCAAAACGTTTGTCGTGAAAATTCCTGCGATGCTGGACACGTTAAAAAAACCGGATACGGAAACCCTTCCGGCATATATGATTCAAGTTCACGGGATAAAGGGTTCGCTGTACGGTATTTGCGCCAAGAAAGTCGGAGACTCTGCGGCGGCACTTGAAGATCTTTCCAAGGAAGGCGATCTTGCGGCGATAAAGGAAAAGACTCAGGCCTTTATCGTGCAGTGCGAAACGCTGCTGGCCGGGATAAACGGTTGGTTAAAGGCGAATGCTGCCGTATCGGAAACGGGAGAAAAAGAGCTGAGACCCGCTCCCGACACTGGGTTGTTAAAAAAGATCGGGAGCGCGGCAGGCCGGTTTAAAACCAACGAGATCGAAAGACTGGTTAAGGAATTAAACAAGTTCCAGTATGAATCAGGCGGTGATTTGGTGGAATGGCTGGTAGAACAGAGTGAAAATTTGGAGTATGGCGCGATAGCCGAAAGGCTTTCGTTAATTACTTAAATTACCGAAAAGCCAGTAATATAAAAGTCAATGAAACCATTTTTAATATTGTCCGCGTTTATTGTGTTTTGTTCTCAGGCGGCTGAAGCCGGGAACGGGAAAGAAGGGGCGTTTTATATCGATCTTCGCGGCGGGAACGCTTTCGTGCGGGAGGGATTTGACGCCGCCTATACGGTCCTCAATCCGGCTCGTATGGCGGAGGACGATTCTTCCGGCATTTTGGTCGTAGAACCCGGCAAAAGCATATCCAACGCCGATATTTCCCGTCTGCGCGGAAAAAGAAGAATGTTCCTCTCTCCCGCATGGCCTAACATCGCGGAAAATACCGTCATTATTCCTTTTGTGATAGAGGAAACGGCGTATCTTAGGCTGGAGGAAATGCTATTCTCCCCTGTGCTTTATCTTGCGGGACTGGGCGGCAGTTGGGAAGTCTATCTCAACGGCCGTCTCGCCGGCAGGGGCAACGGGATGACTGCGGGAAACGCGGGAGGCGGGACGGTTCTCCTAGAAAGAGGGCTTCTCCGCGAAGGCGAGAACATTCTCAGCGTCAGAATAAGCGGAGAGGAATTTGACCGGAGGGCGGGGTTTCGGTACACCGGGCCCTATTATATCGCGGAACAGGGCGCGGCGCGCGGCATTCCAGCAGACCTCCTATGGGTCGTGGCGGCGGCGGTCTCCCTGACGTTTGCGTTTTTATATCTCCACTGGTTTATGCTTGACCGCCGGGAAAAACACCGCCTTTTTTTTGCGTTGGCAACCCTGTTCTGCGGGCTTTATTTTATCATAAAGACACCGCTTGTTGACGGCGTAATACCCGTTAATTGGCTCTACCGGGCAGGATTATTTATCCAGATGATGATTCCACCCTTTTTGTTGTTTTTTTTGGAAACATATATCAGCGGCGCCATCCACTGGTTTTCACGGAGATATTTTTTTGATTCATTGGCTGTAGCGGCGGTACAAATGCCGCTGTCGATGTCGTTTAACGCCGATCTTTCGCGGCTATGGCAACTGGTCGCAACGCTGGTTTTAATGTATATGCTGTCCATTGATCTTTTTATCCCGTTTGGCAAAGATATAAAGGCGGCGTTTGCCAAAAGGAAAAAGGACCGCGTGACGGCGGTATTGGGTTCTTGTCTTAGATTGCCCGCCGGAAATTTTGTCATTGCCGCGTTCATCCTCTTGGCGTGTTCTCAGGCCGATATTATTCTCTCACTGACTTTATGTGTCGAAACACATCTCGGCGCGGCAGGCGGTTTTGTTTTCATCGTCATGTCCGCTTTTTTGCTTGTTTATGCAAGCGGCGCCAAACCCCGCAAAATAAAATATGCCAATGTAGAACAAACGAGCTACCTGTATCTCATTTTGAAAAATTCCCCTGAGATGCTTGTCCTTTTTGATTCGGAATACCGGATCGTAAACTGCGCCGCATCCTTTTTGGATAAACTTCCCGGCTATACGTTAAACGATTTGGTAAACAAGGATTACCGGGATATTTTCAAGAATTTTCTTGACAATGAGGTACTTGAAAACTTATCCCTTATGTTTCAGAACGCGCTGACGCAAAAAAAGACCATTTCGATTTTCGAGAGCATCAATTTTTCAGGCAAAGAAAAGAGACAGTACGAGATACACTTCTCGCCGATGTTCGGGGAAGACGGCGGTTTTGAAGGATCGCTATTGTTTTTAAGCGACATGACCGATATGCTTATGGCGGTTCAAAAAGCGGATCGGGCAAACCGCGCGAAAACATCGTTTCTCGCTACTATGAGCCATGAAATCAGAACGCCGCTGAACGCCATCCTCGGCCTTGCCGAAATCCAGCTTATGAACCAGCTTCCCCCAAAAACCCGTATCGACCTTGAAAAGATATATCTTTCGGGCAGCAACCTTCTTCAAATTATAAACGACATTCTGGATTTTTCAAAAATCGAAACAAATACGTTTTCTATTGAACCGGACAATTATAACCTTGCCGAAATCATAAACGACTGCGTTCAGCTTAATATAACACGTATCTCCGAAAAACCGATCCGTTTTTCGATAGAAATCAATGAAAACATTCCGTTGAATCTGTACGGCGACGAGCTTCGCGTTAAGCAGGTCGTCAATAATATTCTTTCAAACGCATTTAAGTATACCAAGCGCGGCAACGTTACGCTGATCATTGATTATGAAAAGGTTGACGACAAAAATATCATGCTTCTGGCAAGTGTCAAAGACACAGGGATCGGTATTAAAGAGGAAAACATAGGGGTCTTATTCGGCGATTATACCCGTTTTGACAAAAGCGAAAACAAGTTTATCGAAGGAACGGGGCTCGGTCTTTCCATCACCAAGAAACTCGTCGAGATGATGGACGGCACTATTACTGTGGAAAGCAAATACGGAAAGGGATCAACATTTAGGGTAAGGCTTCCACAAGCCGTTACAGACAACACATTGCTTGGCGAGGAAGCCGCCGCAAAATTAAAATCTCTGCATTATTACGGCAAAAAACAAAAGAAGCAAATAGTACGGAAAAACTTCGAAGGGAAAAAACTGCTCGTTGTCGATGATGTCGTGATGAATATTGATGTCGCAAAAGGGCTTATTTCCCTCTATGGCATTGAGGTACATGGGGTTGCCAGCGGTAAAACGGCGGTAGAGGTTGTCCGTTCTTCCAACATTCGCTACGATATGATCGTGATGGACCACATGATGCCGGAAATGAGCGGCGTTGACGCGGCACGGATTATCCGCAACCAGATTGATTCCGATTACGCGCGCACGGTGCCGATCATCGCGTTCACCGCCAACGCAATACCGGAAAATCAGGAAATATTTTTCGCAAACGGCTTTAACGGCTATTTAACGAAACCGATTGACGTGTATGAACTTGATGATGTGTTGAATAGATTTCTCGGTGATAAGACTCAATATAACGATGATGAGTCCGGTTTGGAAGAAATTGAGGAAACCGTCGAAGAATGTGAAGATAACGGCTCTGGCGGTTTCGCCTATGATTTTCCGATGCTGGATATGGAAAGTGTCGCCCGGAATTTTGTTAATGCCGACGTATTGATCAATATCCTGAAAAAAGCCGTTCTCAATCTTCCGCCGATGCTGGAAGAGATAAAAAATCCCACGGCGGAAACGCTGAAAGATTATGCCGTCAAAATTCACGGCTTAAAAGGCGCAATATACGGTATTTGCTATAAAGAAGGAGGGGATCTTGCGGCAATGCTTGAAAAATCCGCAAACCAAGGCAACATTGAGGCCGTTCTCGCCCGCAACGATGATTTTATCGCTTTTATGACCGGATTCATTCAGACCGTTGAGGAAACGTTAAACGTTAAAAGCGCGGAGACAGCCGATGCGCCGTTGCTTGACAGGCCGGATAAAAACCTGCTTGCATCGCTCCGGGAGGCTGCGGAACAATACCGAACGGGCGAAATGGGAGAAATCATGCGTTCCCTCGAAAAACACCGGTACCGGGAACATAACGATTTGCTCTCGTGGCTTCGGAAAAAAATAGAAAATCTTGAATATTATGATATTGTTACCAAGCTTGCGTCATTGGAAGAGGAGCGATCGCATGATTAAAGAGTTTTTGCCGTACACCACCGTGAGGAACAACACACTCAAACTCGCCGCCCGGATATATGCGGATGAGTTTATTCCCGATGTCATCTATGTGTCGCTGCGTGGCGGCGCGTATCTGGGAAACATCATCAGCGAGTATTTTAAAATCGTGCGGAAGGATCTCCATCCGGCCTATTATGCCGCTGTTGTGGCGCGATCCTATTCCGATGTCGCGCAGACCGAGCAAATAAAAGTGGAAGGCTGGACGTATTCTCCCGATTACCTGCGCACGGGGGACAAGGTGCTCCTCATTGACGACATTTTCGATTCAGGTAAAACGATCAACCACCTCGCGGGGATTATTCTTGAAAAAGGCATTCCCCGCTCCCACCTGAAAATTGCCGTGCATGATTACAAGTATTTTGTTGACAAGAAAGACCAGCTTCCCATTCAGCCCGATTACTGGTGCCGGAAACAAGAGTTGAGTGAAAAAGACGATACCCGCTGGATTCACTATGAAAGCCACGAGCTTATCGGCCTTACACGGGAAGAGCTCGAAGAGCATTATTACCGGCAAGACCCCGAATTACGAAAAGTTCTTTCGGTATTGGAACGCTGATTTCTTATGGAAGGTGAAGCGGCGATAGAAGGCGAAGCAAAACTCGACGCAATCTGCGGTATTGACGAAGCGGGACGCGGCCCCCTTGCGGGACCCGTCTGCGCCGCCGTCGTCGTGCTTCCTTTGTCGTTTCCGCTGGAAATCCTAGGCGACTCGAAAAAACTCTCCGAAAAGAAACGGGATGCGGCAGCGGCAATCATCAAATCGAAAGCCCGCGCCTACGGGATAGGCTGGGCAAGCCACGAGGAGATCGACGCGCTGAACATTCTCAAGGCGAGTCTCCTTGCCATGCGCCGCGCCTTTATCGCGATGACCGCTACCTTGCCGCCGAACGAGACGTTAGGGCTCACGAGCATAATCATTGACGGCCTCTACGCGCCGGATTTACAGGATGCCGCCCCTTCCGGCTGCGCCATCGTCCCGCTGGTAAAAGCCGACGCGAAAATCCCGGCAGTCATGGCCGCCTCGATTCTTGCCAAAACCGAACGGGACGCTGAAATGCGCCGCTTCGCGGGCCTCTACCCCGAATACCGCTACGACAAACACAAAGGCTATCCCACCCAAGAACACGCCGCGCTGATCCGCCAATACGGGCCTTCGCCGATACAGAGACGCTCGTTTACCGTGCCGTCCGCAAACTGATGAACTGCGATTCTGACAGGGTCGGCCGAGAGTATGCGGTTTTTGCTAGCTAGCAGAGGGACATGCAGAAAAGACCGGTTCTTTCGTATAAATTGTTTCCTTTGCTGTCGATGGCAACGATAACGGGAAAATCCTTGACGGTAAGACGGCGAACCGCCTCTGTTCCTAAATCGGGAAACGCGATCACTTCACAGCCGGTAATACATTCGGCGAGCAGTGCCCCGGCTCCGCCAATCGCGCAGAAATAGACCGCGCCATATCGTTTTATCGCGTCAACAACGGTGGGGCTCCGGTTTCCCTTGCCAATCATCCCGCATAATCCAAGCGCCAGAAGCCGCGGTGTCGCTCCGTCCATACGGAAAGATGTCGTGGGGCCCGCCGGTCCGATAATTCTCCCCGGAGGGGCCGGAGCCGGTCCGGTATAGTAAATCGTCGCCCCTTCAACCGGGAAAGGCAGTTCCGCTCCCGCATCCAGCACCTCCATAAACCGCCTGTGCGCCGCGTCCCGCGCCGTATACAGCACTCCCGACAGCAACACTTCGTCCCCCGCACGAAATTCCAACGCCGCGCTTCGGGTAAGCGGCAGTTCCCGTTTCAGTACAGCCGGCCCTGAATTTTCTTCCATAATATCTTGAGCATAGTGCTTCTGCCAAGAAAATATAAGGCCGATGGGGGAAGTCTCCTCCTCGCTCCAGCCCGCCGCCCTCAAGCGGGCTTAGGGTCTTACGCTACCCCCTCTGCGGGGCGCTCACCGCCCCCGCAACGCCCCCGGCCTTTATCACAAACTCAATCACGTTGACCACAGAAGGCGGATAAGCGCAGACTTTAATCTGCTGACCATCTTTATCAGTGTTCATCTGTTTAATCTGTGCCGCCATTTGGCGCCATCCGCGGCTAAACGTGATCCGTGCCGTGATTAAGTCCTGTGGTTCCCTGTGATTGGTGTTTATCATGGCCTCAGTAGACAGGGCCTCGCTTTTTGGGCATAATTTGCCTATGAAAAGAATTATCTTTTGGAGTTTAATGTTGGGTATAATCACAGTAAACGCTTGTTCGAATGACGCGAAGTACGGCGACGGGCTCTTCGCGCGGATTGCGACCGGACGCGGGGACATCGTTATCAAATTGGAAGACAAACTCGCGCCGCTTACGGTGTGCAACTTTGTCGCGCTGGCCGAAGGGAACATGGATGCCGCCGGGGGGAAGAAGTTTTACGACGGGCTCATGTTTCACCGCGTTATTTCCAAGACAAACGGGGACGACCAGGACTTTATGATTCAGGGCGGCGACCCGCTTGGTAACGGGACGGGCGGACCGGGATATCAGTTTCCCGATGAGATTGTGCCGTCTCTTGTCCACAGCGGGCCGGGGATTCTCTCGATGGCAAACGCGGGGCCGGGCACCAACGGAAGTCAGTTCTTCATCACGCTGGCGGCGGCTCCGTGGCTGGACGGGAGGCACACCGTGTTTGGCCGTGTGGTCGAGGGGCAGGATGTCGTCGGCAATATCCGGCAGAGAGACCTGATTAAGTCGGTAACGATCATTCGGAACGGGGCCGACGCTCAAAAGTATGCGGCCGACCAAGCGGCGTTTAACCGGCTCTTGGCCGAATCAGAGTCCAAAGCCGCCGCTGCCGCGAAGGCCAAGCGCGAGGCCGATCTCGCCGTCGTAAAGCAGAAATGGCCCGCCGCCACGGTTACCGCGTCCGGCATCCACTACATCATCACGGAAGAGGGCAGGGGAGCGAAGCCCAAACGGGGCGAGACCGTGTCCGCGCATTACCGGGGGATGTTCCTTTCAGGCGACGTTTTCGACGCGTCGGAGGCTCACGGCGGCCCGTTTGAACTGCCCGTGGGAGAAGGCCGGGTCATTTCCGGCTGGGACGAGATGCTTCTCGATATGAATGTCGGGGAAAAACGCACGGCTATTCTGCCGCCCGAAACCGCCTATGGCGAGCGTGGTGCCGGAAACGGCGCGATTCCCCCCAACTCATGGCTTGTTTTCGAGATGGAGCTGGCCGGGATAAAGTGAGTCGATCAATCACACTGTCAACAAATTAAGCAAATAAAAAAACAAAAGGTCCACAGATTACCCAGATTTAAGCGGGGCGTTGAGACAAAAAATCCGTGTTCTGGGTAATCTGTGGATAAATTCTTGAGTTGTTGACAGGGGGAAACGCGCAACCTTCAATCTTCGACCATTATCCCTTTTCCATTCGCGCAACGCGGCGAAGCGTATTGACTGCCGGGGATTGGGGGTAAACTAAACGTGATATGTCCCGTGTCAAACGCGGAGACACGCATAACAGGAAGGAGTAGTGCTATGACAAAACACACCGGCGCGTATTGCGCTGTTTTTGACCGTGGCGGCCCTCGCGCCCCTTGCCGCGCAGACTGGTGGAGACGGGGGATGACATTATTGAATACAAGACATATAGTGAGCCTGTTCCAAAACCCCAAGCGAATCTTAGAACAACCATGTTTACAGCGAACTTTCAAGAAAATTTAACCGCTAAGGCACCCATTTGCCGCGCCCGAAACAGGCACAACCGTAGGTTGTGCTGGGGGCGTTAGCGCGGTTACGCAGCATGGCGCGGTACCAATAAAGGCGGCGCTTGGATACCAGCTTCGGCGCCGCAGTACTGAAGGCGCGGAAGGTCTTTACCGGCAGCCGCGCCTTTTACCGCCAATCCGCCTGTTTTGCCGGCTTTCACAGAAAGCCGCCTTCAAGACTGCTTGTAAAGCCAATCGGCTGTCAAATCTGCGCGCTTCTATCCTTATTCGCCTCAGCGGTTTACTAACCGCCTTCGCGGTTAATTCCTTACCTCTTTGTTAACTGACAAAACTACCCCAAATACAAATGAGTTTTAGAACAGGCTCTTCTGATATTGAATTTTTAGAATTCGAGGCGGAGAATAAGTTAGAAAATGTGGAATACTTTAAGTCAAAAAGGGAAGCGGCTTTGGCCGAGGCATCCCGCAAAGCCGCGACAGCGGCACAAAATTCGGCAAACAACATGAAAGCCGCTAATGCGTATATCGCTGTCCTCCGGGTACTCAACAACAATCCGGCAGACCGAATCTTGCAGGACAGCCGGTAAACGCAAGCGCGCCATTTACCATCTCGCAGGCATGAGGGCCGTGCCCGGAATGACATCCCTTAACTTGTTGGCAGCGGTCGGCAACAATGTTGCTACGGTGACAATTCGTATGTGTTCGTGCGGTTCGCGGTGATTGAAATCTGTGGTTTATCGTGATCCATTCCCGTCCGCTTCGAGTACCGCGAGCATTTTGAGGAAGGCGGAATCTTCTTTTTTGAGCTCGCGTGAGCCACGGGTGATCTTACAGAGCGATACGCCGAGGGTCTTTGCGATTTCCCGCTGGGGTTCCTTCTCGCGCAACGCCTTTACCAGCGCCCAGCGCGAGGCAAGGTCGGCAAGCTCCCGTGGTGTGAAAAGGGCCCGGAGGTACGCGGCGATCTGATGTTCATCCCCGCTACGGGCAAAGATGACGGAAAGCTCGTCTATCTCAGGGGCGCTATCGGCTTTGTCTGTTGCCATACCGATATGCTACCGCGCGCGGCGATGGGATGACAAGCCCCGCTCATCTTAAGATAGCGCAACGGTCCCATTTCACACTGCCCGCGATGACGGCATCGAGACGCGCTTTGAAGGCGGCGGGGAGTGCTTCCATAATCTCCCCGGCTTGCCGCAACGCGTCCTCGTCTTCGGCTTGATTAAAGAACAGCGCCCGTTTCCCGCGAGCTTCGGTGAATAGGCCCCGCCGCTTGTCCAAGCCGCTGATCGCCGCCGCGAGATGCGATGTCGTGAGAATGTCCGACTCCCCGGCCCCGGTGAGAGCGCAAAACAGGGGAAGCCGATGGACAATGGCCTCTGTTACCGGCATTCCGAGCGGCCAAAGGGGGATAACGCCCACCGTGACAGTCGTAGGCGGCGGGATGACGGGTTCATGGTCCGCCCAGCCTTTCAACGGCAGCGTTTTCGAGCCGTCGCCTTCGATCAGCGTAACGTCGGCGTTGTGAATCAGGGCGGACAACACGGCGGGCGGCAAGGCGGCGGTTTTTGCCGCCCCTTTTTCGTAGTTTCCGGCAAAGGTGATGCCCGGTTCGATGGCCGTCTTGATGGCCGTCTCAATAGCCGGAAGCGGTCCTGCGTCCGCGCCAAGCGAGAGGCCGTTGATAAAATGGTCGAACAAGCCCGACTCGAAGTCCGGCGCGCCCATTTTGGTCGTCGTTGTGACCAACACCCGCCGGTCCGCGTTTCCGGACGCTCCTTCGGGGCCTGTTCCCCGGCAGCAGGGCCTGTTCCCCGGAGGGGCCTGTTCCCCGGAGGGGCCTGTCCCCGGCAAGGGGGTCCGTCCATGAGCAGTGCCGGGGGCGTTGCGGGTATTCATTATCCCTTTTCCATTATCAATTTTCCATTTGCCGCAAAGCGGCGAGGGGCCTGTCCCCCCGGCGAAACACCGCGCCAAAAACCACAACAGCGCCGTCTTTCCCCCGCTCCCGATGATCGTGATGATCTCGCCGTCATACCGCCTGAAAAAATCACGCAGCCGTACTGTTTCTTTCACCTCTTTATGATACACTCTTATCCTATGTCTGACATCTATCCTTCTTCCGCCGATGACCCTGACGGTTCTCGCTTGGCATGGGTCGAGGAGTCTTCAAAAACAAGCGGCGGCTTTCGTGTTTTCAGTGTGCGCGAAAGCGTGTGCCGCTCGCCTGAAGGCATTCTCAAGACCTTTTCCGTGATCGATACCCGCGACTGGGCGATGGTGGTTCCCGTGATCGAGACCAAGCGGGGCAAGGCGTTTGTGATGGTGCGGCAGTGGCGGCATGGGGCGCGGGAACTGAGCGTGGAGTTTCCCGGCGGGGTGCTGGAATCGGGCGAGCAGAACGTGGAGGGCGCGGCACGGGAACTCCGCGAGGAAACCGGCTTTGTCGCGGGTAGCGTGACCAAACTCGGCGAGATGAGCCCGAACCCGGCGATCATGTCGAACCGCATCCACTTTTACCTCGCCGAAAACTTGACGCAGACGGGAAAACGCGAACTGGACGAGGATGAATTTGTCGAGGCGCTCACCGTTCCCGCCGCCGAAGTCCTGCAAAACATGGGCCGCCCGCCCTACATTCACGCGCTTACCGCCGCCGCGCTGCTCTTTTACCTGAAACACTGCCCCTGACGCGCTTACATGGCGCTTCTGCCAAGAAAATAAAGAGGGGGAAGTCTCCCCCTTCGCTCCTGCCGCTCTCCGGTCGATAGGCCTGCGCCTACGGCGCGTCCCCATCTCCCTCCGTTTGGCATACGCTATCCCCCTCTACGGGGGTTCCGCCCCCGTAACGCCCCCGGCTGGAACCACCGCGCAAATATTTGAAACCGCGCCGCCTTTATCCCCAAAAACAATCATTCACGCCGTGCCGCACGGCCATCACGTTTTGAGACGTTATCTTTTTTTTTGAAACACATACCATTTTCCTCCGTTTTTTACGCAAAAGTCCTCGTCCCTCATGCGCCGTGTCACATCGGTAATGGTCGCGGCGGGAAAAGAACGCGGGTCAAGCGAGAACCTTTTTAGTTTAACCCCGAATAACAGCGTCCCGTTTTTGGCAAGCAGGGACAAACAGTCTTGGATAAGCCGCTCGTGGCCGCGCCTCACGTCAAAAAAGCCCGTCATTTTTTTGGAGTTGGAAAAGACCGGCGGGTCAAGAACGATGATGTCCCACGTTCGCCCTTTGTTGGTCTCCTTGCCGGACGCCTGTTTGATAAACCGCAGCGCGTCGGCCCGGACAAACCGATGACGCTCGCCCGCGAGGCCGTTAAGCGCGAAGTTCTTCCGGGACCACGCCAGATACGTTAACGACAAGTCCACCGAATCAACGGAGACCGCCCCGCCTTTCACCGCCGCGACCGACAGGCTTCCGGTGTAACAAAAAAGATTGAGGACGCGCTTCCCGCCGCACCTCTCGCGCAGCCACGAACGGACTTTCCTCGCGTCGAGAAAGAGGCCGGTATCCAGATAGTCTGAAAGGTTCACGATGAAGCGCGTATCCCTTTCGTGTACCACCGTCGTGACGGACCGGTTATCAATCTTTGCATACTGTTCGTTTCCTCGTTCCCGCTCTTTCAGAAAAATGTTTTTCTCATGTGCCGCCAGTACCGTCCCGACCACCCCCTTCATCGCGGAAAGCCACGCCGCCTCTCCATCAACGGCGGACGGGTCCCCGTCCTGCCGCTTGTACAACGCCCCGGCAACGAAAGGCCCGGACACGGCGGGGACGGCCCCCTCATGTTCCGGCATGATTGCCTGAGAGGGGTCTATCCCCGGCACGGCGTATACGTCCAGTACCAGCGGGATTTCCGGTATGTCGCGGTCGTAGAGCCTGAACGCGTCGCAACCGATACGCCGAGCCCACTTACGCAGATGCCGGTAACGCTTGCCCAAACGGTTCGCAAACATCTCGGCCTGAGCGCTGATTTTATCGGCTGTGAACGGTACTTCGTTCATATTGAAGTGATTATACCATATAAACATGCCCGCTTCCACGGAAGCAGGCATGTTTCTCGCCGGAATTTCACCGTGTCCCTGTTCAGCCATCCCCGTATTTTGAAAAAATTTGTTCAAAAAGGTGAAAAAAAAAGGCCAAAAAGCGGGCAACCCGCTTGACAAAAATGTGCGGCCATGATATAAGGAATATAACAGATGTTTTAAAAACATCAAAATTTGTGTAGGGGGTTCGCCATGATAGAGACGGTTTTTTTAAAAAAGGTATGTTCTGAAATTTTAAGGGGAGAGGAGACCCCCCCCCCCGCGATTACGCATATTCCTCACAAACTGACGTTCTCCCGGTAAAACTTTTTCTTCTATTATATACTCGATATACATTATACACACTCCTATTTTCGTTGCGCGAACGCAAATCAAAGATTAACCCAAAGGCAAACGGTTTAAGGAAATCTCGAAAACGCATACCCAAAAACCCATCGGCGTTTTTGACGCACGCCCTTAACGTGCATGGCAAGAGACATCAGGAAACAGGCGGCGGTTGCAAGACTTTCGTTTTGCGGTCTCGCCGGAATCAATATCGCAATCATTTTAATTTTTGGAGGACTATATGAAAGTCGCATACATGACAAACGGCTGGGGGCAGGTTATGGCTCATTGCGGAGCGGCCAACAATGCAAACAGCGCGTACTATGTTTCAACGGGGCCGGATGCCGAGGCGATCGGCGCAATCGCCTCGGCGGGCTATGAGCAGATCGAAATTTTTGACGGCAATCTGCTCGCCTACGAGGGCCGGGAGACCGAATTCCGTGATCTGCTTGCTCGAAACAAGGTCTCGCTTTTGGCCGTTTACTGCGCCGCCAATTTTATTTACGACGAGATTCTGGACGAAGAACTGTTCAGGATAAAGAAGGCAGCCGCCTTTGCGAAAAAATTCGGCGCTACCGAGCTGGCCCTTGGCGGCGGCGCGACCCGTTTTGACGGCATAAGGGAAGGCGATTACGCGAAACTTGCCTCGGCGCTGGATAAAACCGCCGCTCTCGCCGGAGATCTCGGCTTGCGGGCAAGTTATCATCCGCATCTCGGTTCGCTCGTCCAATCGCCCCAACAGCTTGATAAACTCATGCCGCTTACCACAATTCCCCTTTGTCCTGATACCGGACACGTGGCAGCGGGCGGCGGAGACCCTGTCGCGGTGGCGAAAAAGTATGCGGACCGGATCAAGTACATTCATCTAAAAGACATCACCAAAGAGGGTATGTTCTGTCCGCTCGGGAAAGGGACTATCGACTTTCCGGCGATCATCGAAGCGTTGAAGGGTAAAGATGTTCTTTACGCGATTGAATGTGACGCCTATGCAGGCGATCCCGGCGAGGCGGCCAAGACAACGTTCAATTACCTTAAAACAACATTGCGGTTCGCATAGTCAAGGTTAAAAGGCTTGGAATACAGGCTTTAACAATATTTTGTTTTAATTTATGGAGAAAATGAGATGAGAAAACAGTTATTCGTATGCTTATGCATAACAGCGGCGCTTGTTTTTGGCGGATGTCAGAAAAAAACGCAGACGACGGCGCAGGGCGCGGCGGAAACGGCCGTACAGCAGGTTGTGGACATTCCTGTTCCCGTTCTGCCATCCGGCGTTTTGAGTACCGGCCCGCACGGCGAACAGGCAAGTTCGGCGCAGTCTTTATCTTTGAGCGATGCCGAAATCGCGAAGATAAAGAGCGGCAACTACAAGGTGGCGATCGCGTTCCACTATGCGGGCAACGACTGGTCAACCGCGCAGCAGGCCGGCCTGAGGGATCAGTTTGGAAAGATGGGCATAACGGTTCTTTCCGTAACGGATGCCAACTTCAAAGCGGAACAGCAAATTTCCGACATTGAAAACGCCATCGCGATGAAGCCGGACGCGATTGTGTCGATTCCGGTTGACGTTGTTTCGTCACGAAGCGTGTTCAAAAAAGC
>JAIRNN010000256.1 GCA_031257995.1 Spirochaetaceae bacterium
TTAGAGTTAATAAAATTAAACCACGGATACAATCATTTTGCGGTAAAATCACAAATTTACCTGGCATCACTGAAACGCGCGATGGAATTACTTTCTGCCTTTAACATGTGGGATAATGGTGCTTTTGCGTAACATGAGTTCTTATCACCGACAGACACGCCCCGCATTTACCGCCGTAAAACATCCGTATTTTTTCGAGTGCCGCTACAGTCTCCCGTGCGTGGGCCGGTTTTCCCAGCCTGTTTTTTGGCCGGCTTTTCTTTTCCGGCTTGAAAACGACCGTTTCCCCGTTTGCTGTCACTGTGGCTTGCGCGCCTGCTTCTTTAGATAAAAACCGGACAGCATGCTTCCGGTTGTACCCGGTCAATTTGATGAACCGGTCAAGTATGACTGTTTTGTCTTTCCTGCCTGCCCTGCGGTACTCCCCTTTGATTTCCCGCGCCACCGATTTTTTCACTCATTTGTAAACCCGTTTGGGCATCCTCCAGATACCCTTTAGTTTAATTTAGGTGGCATTTTCTTTCTGTCTCAAACCTCGCCTTTCGGTTACATTTTCGATGTCTCACTGCGATCCCTTGCCTTCAATCCGCAGAACCCGTATAATAGGGGTATGAGCATGAGTGGGTTGCAGGCAAAACTGGTTTTACTCGCGGAGCGGCATCTTACACGGCGGAGGGCGGTGCGCCGGATCAAGAAGGCAAAGCAAAAAGCGAAGAACATCATCATAGACTGGATTGAGGCGTTTCTCTGGGCGGCGGGGATGGTGTTGCTCATCAACCAGTATCTGGTACAGGCTTATTCTATCCCGTCCGGCTCGATGATCGACACGTTGCTCTTGCAGGACCGGATTTTTGTCAACAAGATCGTCTACGGTCCGGAGTTATTGCCCGGCTTGGGGAAACTGTCGAGCCCGGTTAAGCCCAAACGGAACGACATCATCATCTTTGAAAACCCTTCGTATATATCACGCGGTACCGCCTTTGACATCGCCCAGCGGGTGATCTTCATGCTCACGCTGGCGCAGGTGGACATCGACCGGGACGAAAACGGCAACCCGAAACCGCACTTTCTCATTAAACGCGCCGCAGGTTATTCCGGCGACACGCTCATCAATAAACGCGGCGACATCCTCATCAGGGCTGCGGGCGAGACCAACGCCGTCCCCGAAGCGGAGTTTAACAAGGCGCGGGGATACACGCACAAGGTCTCGCGTCTCATGGAAAGCGCCAACTACCCCGCGCTGGAAGCCTCGGGCCGGGCCTCCGCTTATGTGGATTTGGGCGTACCGCCGCCTGAATCGCTGGTGCAACGCGCCCATAGCGCGGTATCGACAATCGAATACCCCGACTACATCACCCACGAGACGGAACGCCTTTCGATACTGCATGCGGCGGACCCGGACAACCCGCGTTACGGCGTACAGCTTGCCCAATTCCGGCAGGGCTGGTATATCGCGGAGGGCCGGATCATGCCCTTAGGCGATAACCGGGACAACTCGCGGGACGGCCGCTATTTCGGCTCGGTGCAACAACGCAAAGTCCTCGGCAAAGGCGCGATGATCCACTGGCCGTTGCGGCGTATCGGGATGATCAAATGAGGCGTTTCAGCAGAACACATCGGTTGTCTTTTACCGATCAAAAAAGGGAGCACGAAAAAATCCGCAAAGTGTTCCTTCTCGTATTCGCGCTTATCGTCTTTTATCTCCTTTTTGTAAACTTCTTTTTCTCGATGCGCGTCCTTGAAAATTCCTCGATGAACCCCGGCCTTTCAGAGGGCGACCGTTTTGTGTTTTTCTCCTTCACCATTTATAACGTGTTCCCCAACCTGCCCGTGTTTGATGAAATTCCCTTGAAGCGGGGAAACATTGTCCTCGTTGATTTCACGGAGCATCGGTCAGTTATGAGAAAAATAGCTTCGTCGCTGTTACGGTTTTTTACCCTCGGCCGGATTCCCATCGAAAAAGAGCGTATCTTTATCAAGAGGGTCATCGCGCTGCCCGGTGACGAAGTCAGCATCACCAACTTTGTGGCCCGCGTCCGCCCCGCATCCGATCCCTACACCTACACCGAATATGAGTGTGCGGATAAACTTTACTATAACAACATTCCTGAAAACGACGCGTTCTGGGACGAAAGCGTTCCCTTCTCCGGTAACATGAGCCCCATTCGGTTAAAAGAGGGCGAATATTTTGTCCTCGCGGACGACCGTTCCAACACCAACGACAGCCGCACCTGGGGACCCGTCTCCACCGCTAACATCGCCGGGAAAGCACTTCTCCGCTTCTGGCCCTCCGCCAAATTCGGCGTACCATAAAACCCGCACGGCAAAAACCTTTCCTTCGGAAAACGACAAGGAACCTGAACATGCCCCCCGGAGGCAGCGGCTTTCCGGCCTCGGCACGCTGTCTTATTAAAGAATACAAAAAAGAGTCCGGTGACTCCTTTGTGTCAATTTGACACACTTTTCACGTTCTTTTTATTTATTGCGTCAAATTGACCCAGTAGAACATGCCGGTACTATCGTCATTATGGCCCACAAATCGAGGAAATCAAACATTGTCGTTTTACTAAGTTATTATAATGTATATACTTAACAAAAAAGTTCCCGAAATCGTCAAAAAAGATATTAATCTGGCACAACTTTTGCTATGCTATTTACAAGCGCGTGAAATGCGGTGAGACGAAAGTTCACCCGGTCAAGGCGCAAATCTTATTTTTTTTGGAGGTGTGTTATGAAAACATTAACCGTCTACAAACCTTTCGATTTCGAGAATGCCATTGACGCATTCGACCGTGATTTTCACGGTTTCAGCCCGCTTGCGGAAATGGGCCGCGTGATGAACAACATCTTCGGATATTCAGGCCAGTCGCCGGCATCCGTGGCGCGTATCCCCGCCGTCGATGTGGAAGAGACCGACAAGAGCTATGTGCTTGAGGCCGAGCTTCCCGGTTTCGCTATGGAGGACGTGAGCGTGAACCTTGATGGAGGCACCGTCACAATTGAGTCCAAAAAGGATGAAACCGTGGAGAAAAAAGACAAAGTGGACAAGAACTTTGTTCTTCGTGAACGCCGGAGCCGTTCGTTCAGCCGGAGCTTCAAGCTGCCGGAAAACGCCGACCCTGACGCGATCAGCGCGTCCTTCAAGAATGGCTTACTTACGCTGACTATCGGCAAGCGCACCGAAGCGCAGAAGAAGGCCATTCAGATAGAAGGCTAACTTTTTAGAAACGCCGGCGCGTCAATAAGCGGCGGCGTTTCTCCCTATGTACTATTTCCCGCCCTCTGCATTTCCCACTCATGCCCACTTGCAGGGGGCTTTTTTTCTGAACATATAAATCACAAGGAAACCATTTAGAACTTATCCGGGAATAAGTCCGGGATGAACCGGGATAAGATTTCGCCAAATAATAACCGCGCAGGCGAACTCCACCAGAGCCTGATAGTTCCGCGCTTTCTTCTCATACCTCA
>JAIRNN010000347.1 GCA_031257995.1 Spirochaetaceae bacterium
CAGTCCACTTCTTTCGCCCATTCTGGCGGCTCCCCCGCCAAGATCTCCGACCAGTAACGTTCCCCCCAGACATGCCCCTGCCTTCCTGTCAGCACGTTAAGCCGGACCGAAAACGTTTGTTTCATCCACTGCATTATCAGCGGCAGCTGTAGCCCGTCGGCGGGCTTAATGTAGAACGATACCCATTCATTCTCAATGACAAGCCCGCGCATCTCGAAGGGATAACGCTTCCTAATCTCGCGGAGTACGCGGTGGAGCAGCACGACGGCTGCCGGTAGCTTGAACAAGGGTTCGCCGATATTGATCTCCGACCCCACTTTGTACCAGACATTTTGTTGTAACTGTCTATGCATTTTCATAAATAACACCTTATACACTATATATGCGGTTGGCAGCCGTATTGCTTTAATTGAGCAGGGAAAAAAGTGCGGAAGAGAAAGAAAAAATGAAAAAATGAGATTTAACCGCGGGTTAAGCCCTATGACAATGCGGGCCTCTTCATCTCTGTTCATCCGCATAATTGGCGGTTCCTTGTGATGGAGTCTGTGATGATGGCAGGGCGTTAATGTCGTGCCCGGGGTGTCACAGACACCTTCGGGGGCTTCCCCCCTGCGGGGAAATGAAAAATTGATAATGGCGGGGATTGGAGACCGCGCGTTTCATTCCTATCATTGATCCATTTTCAATTCCCTCGTAGAGGGGGTAGCGGGATGGGGTTTTAGGGGCGGAGCCCCTAGGAGAGGGGGTAGCGGAAGCCGACTCAAACCCTACAAACCATTTAATGGTTTGTAGGGTTTGAGCCGGCTGGAGCGAGGGGGAGACTTCCCCCACCTACTATCTACCCGCATAGTTGCCATCTTTGCCTGAACATGGTATACTGACGACCTTGAATAATCATTTTAACGTAAGCGGCGAAACGTCCGCTTTATTAGGAGAGACTATGAAAAAGATTGCTTTGTGCGCCGCTTTTGCGGCTATGGTGGTGCTGGGCGGCTGTTCGTCCGTGCCCAAGGTTCAGCGGGTTGATGCGGCGACGCAGGTTGACCTGTCCGGTTACTGGAACGATTCGGATGTGCGGATTGTCTGCGAGTCGTTGATCAGGGATTGTATCAATTCGGCGCGGGTGGCCCAGGCGATTGGGGCCAAGGGCGGGATACCGGTGGTCCTGGTCGGGACGTTCAAGAACGACAGCTCCGAGCATATTGATACGGAGGTCATCTCGAAGACGATGGAGACGGCCATCTTCAACAGCGGGAGACTTGATTTTGTCGCGGGGGGCTTTGTTCGGGAAGAACTGCGCGCGGAACGGGCCGACCAGCAACTCAACGCGAGCGAAGCGACGGCGGCCAAGCTGGGCGCGGAAACGGGCGCGGACTTCCTCCTTACCGGGTCGGTGAAGACCGTCATCGACAAGGCGGGAAATCAGGAAGTGCGGACGTACTGGGTCTATGCGGAGATGACCAACATCTCAACCAACGCCCGTATGTGGATGGGCGAAAACAGCGAGATCAAGAAAGTGGTAACCAGACCGAAAAACAAGCTGTAAGAAGGTTAAATGATGCAGCCCGGATTGTCCCGTGCACGGCGCCCCGCTTTGCGATGCGCCGTGCGGTTTGCCTCGTTATTCGTTTCATCATTCGTCTCACGAGGGGTCTCGCTATTCATTTCATCGCCTGTCTCGCCGCTTGCGGGGGCGTTGGCGTTCCTGCTCCTTGCTTCCTGCGCGACACGGCCCAGTGTCTATGCCCCGGTTGACAACCACGTGGCGGCGGGGGCCTACGCCGAAGGCGCGGCGGCAATTGCGGAAGCGCAGGACTCGCGGAAGCCCATCTATCCCGCCAAAAACGCGGTGATGCTGTTCCTTGACAAAGGAATGCTCGACCACTATGCGGAGAACTACGAAGCGTCCACTGCTGGGCTTGAGGAAGCGGAGCGGCTGATTGCGGATGCCTACACCAAGAGCGTTACGCTGGAAATCGGGACGTTTATCCTCAACGACAACACCCGCGAGTATGCGGGCGAGGACTATGAAGACATCTATCTCAACGTGTTTAACGCGCTAAACTATTACAACCAGGGCAACACCGAGGAAGCGCTGGTCGAAGTGCGGAAGATCAACGAGAAGCTGCGAGTACTGGACGTGAAATACGCGGGAAGCATCGACAAGGCGAAACAGTACGCCGATGAAAACGGCGGCTATTCCGGCGCGGACGATGAAAACTTTACGTTTACCGACTCCGCCCTCGCCCGGTATCTCGCGGCTCTCTTCTGGCGCGGCTCAGGCCGCAGCGACGATGCCCGCATCGACCTTGACGCGCTTTCCGAAGCCTACCGCCTTGCCCCCCAAGTCTACGACCATCCGGTACCTTTGTCGGTAAAGGACGAATATCAAGTCCCCAAGGGAGAAGCGCGGCTTAACCTCATCGCGTTTGCCGGCCTTTCGCCCCTCAAAGCGGAAGAGGTCATCTATATCCCGTTGCCCTTTCCCTTTCCCAACGACTCGGCAAAGATCGCGCTGCCGGTGATAACGTATCGGCCTGCGCGGGCGGTTCATGTCGAGGCAGTCATCAATGGTACGAACCGGCACACGCTTGAACTGGTCGAGGATATGGGCAAGGTGATGGAGGAGACCTTCAAGGCGCGGCGCACACTCATCTATGTGAAAACCGTCGTGCGTACTATCGTAAAAGCCTCAGGCGCGGCGATAGCCCAGGCGGCGGTAACCGAGGAAAACGATATCGGCTGGGGACTGCTCGCGGGCCTCGCCGGAAGGCTCTTCACCGAAGGCACCGAAGCCGCCGACACCCGGAGCGCCCGCTACTTTCCCCGCTACGCCTTTGTCGGCGGCCTTAACCTTCCCCCCGGCGAACACACCGTTACCCTCAACTTCTATTCGGGCGGCAGCATCATCACGACCGTCTCAAAAACCGTCCAACTGCGGGAAGGAAGGCTCAACCTTGTGGAGGCCGTATGCTTACAGTGAATAGGATAAATAATATGGGGGGAAGTCTCCCCCCTGCCTACAGCCATCGCAACCCCGCCGCTTGCGCTTCCGGGGATTGCGCCGTCTTCCGGCGCCCCCCTCTGCGGGGGACAGCCCCCGCAACGCCCCCGATCCCGGCGGACAGCCCAACCCCTGCGGCTTTGGCACAGACCCCCGTAAAGCCGGGACGCGCCGCAGCCGTCATATTTGCCGTATTCATCGCGGCCTTCTCCTCCTGTGCGACAGCGGAAGGAACGCAAAAGGGAGGAACGCCTCGCTGGGTCTACGATCTCAAGGCCGTCTATTCCGACAGCGAGTGGCTTGCCGTGATCGAACAAGCCGGAAGCCGCCAGAACGCCGAGTCAGCGGCGGTTGACGCGCTTGCCCGGATATTCAGCACCGATGTGGTAGGCGTGACCAACGCCTATATGGAGTACGCCCAGGCATTCACGAACGCGAAAAAGAAAAAGATCGCCTCACTCGACGAATCGCACGAATCACGCGCTTTCGCGCAGAACGTGACGACAACCGCCTCCGTATCCGGACTGATCGGGGTTGTAACCGAGTCTGCCCAAGATCACAACGGGATCTGGTGGGCTGTTTCCCGCATGAACCGAGCCGAGTGCGCCGCCGTCTACGAGAAAACCGTACGGGAAAACGAGCGGATCATCGCTGATCTCCGCGCCGATGCGGAACAGCATCCGGGAACGCTTGATGCTTATACTGATCTCCGCTTTGCCGTCATCATCGCCCAAGTAACCGACGACCTGCAATCCAAGCTCGCCATCCTCGACAAAAACGCGGCGCGGCGCGGGGTGAGTTACGGCAACACCGACGCGCTTCGCGCCGAAGCCTTGGATGTCGCCCGTTCCGTAGTGGTTGACGTACAAGTAACCGGCGACGAAAGCGGCCGCCTTGCGAACGCGCTCACTGCCTTTTTCACGAAGCAAGGTTTTCGCTCAGGCTCAGATGGCGAGTACACGCTTTCCACCGAATACACGGTGGAAAGCGTTGACCTCCCGAACACCCGGGGCTACCAATACGTCCGCTATACGTTTCAGACGGCGTTACGGGACCGCGCCGGAAAAGACTTTTTCGCCTGGTCCGAAACCGGTCGCGAGGGCCACATCAGCCAAGCGGACGCATACCAGCGGGCCTTGCGGACAGCGGAAACCGCTGTCACGGAAGGCGGCTTCGCCCAAGCATTCAATGCCTGCCTCGATTCGCTGTTGTAACGAATTGTCGCAATGAACACAGGCGGGCTGTGGTTAAACGTGTTTCCCCGCAACATGCGCATTGACAATAATACCTTTATCCTATACAATACCTATAGTCTTAATAGAGGAGAAAACGAATGCAGGAAATCTATGAGTTTTTGAAAAAGAGCGGGACATACTATCTCGCCACGATTGACGGAAATAAGCCCCGTGTTCGTCCTTTTGGCACGGCGCTTATTTTTGAGAACAAGCTCTACTTTCAGACCGTCAAGGTAAAAAACGTATCCAGGCAAATAGCGGCCAATCCGAATGTCGAGATTTGCGCGATGGCGGACGACAAGTGGATACGCATAGAAGCGGTTGCGGTGGAGGATGACCGGCGGGAACCACGAGAGGCCATGCTGGATGCCTATCCGACGTTAAAGGCCATGTACAAGGCCGATGACGGCAATACGCAGGTCTTTTACCTCAAAAACGCCACGGCAACGATCAGCTCTTTCACCGGCCCGCCGAAAACGATCACGTTTTAACTCCGCCGTTCCTTTATAACGACTAAGGGAGGCGGGGGAATATGAGCGGCGGCGGGAAGGTTCTGGTTGTTGACGACGAGGAAAAAATTCTTGATATTGTGAAGGCTTACCTTGAAGTGAGCGGGTTCTCGGTTTTTTGCGCGAGGACGGGAAACGAGGCGTTGTCGATTTGGCGGCGGGAGGCGGTTGATCTTGTGTTGCTCGACCTTATGCTGCCCGACATTTCCGGGGAAACGGTGTGCCGGAAGATTCGAGAGGTTTCCGCTGTGCCGGTCATTATGCTTACCGCGAAGGCCGACGAGGAGAGCATTGTCGCGGGGCTTAACCGGGGCGCGGATGACTATGTGGTGAAGCCGTTCAGCCCGAAACAGCTTATCGCCCGTGTGGAGGCGGTGTTGCGGAGGGCCGTCGCGGTTCGTAACGGCGCGGGGCAGGCGGCAGTGTTGTCGTCGGCCGGTCTCACGCTCAACGCGGAAAGCCGCACTGTCCGCAAAGACGGCTGCCTGATACCGCTCACGGCGAGTCAGTTTGACGTGCTGACCCTCCTCATGGCGCGGCCCGCGAAGATATGGACTCGCGACGAGATTATCGAGGCGGTCAAGGGGGATGACTTTGACGGGTTCGACCGCGCCATTGACACGCACATCAAAAATCTCAGGCAGAAACTGGGCGACGACCCGAAATCGCCCCGTTACATTGTTACCGTCTATGGGATGGGATACCGCTTTGGCGGAATGGAAAATGGATAATTGAAAATTATGATGGGCCTGTTTCAAAATCGGTATGAGATCAGATCAAACATTTGTACCGGGGCGGGGTTTCCATGACACCTTCGGGGGCAGTAGCGGCCCGCAGAGGGGGGTAGCGTAAGAATTGCGGAGGCGTGCTTGCGTAGCAAGCGTGGCCGGAACAAGTCTGGAACGAGGGGAGACTTCCCCTCCTTTCTATCTTTGCAAGGAAAATGATGAAACTCAAGAGCCGCCTCATCGTAACGTATACGCTTTTTATGAGCCTCGTGCTGCTCGCGCTGGCGGTTGGGATGAATGTGTTTGCGGGGAGAATGTTTGAGAAGTTTGTGCGGGGCGCGATTGAGGAGCGGAGCGCGGAGATTGTGCGGGCGGTGTCCGAGTTGTATAACCCAATGAGCCGGTCATTTGACATTCTGCGGCTTGAGGCGATCGGGATGCTGTTTGTGCACGAGGGCTATGTGATTGATGTCGAGACCGAGGCGGGCGGTGAGTGGAGCAGGGTGTGGGACGCGCGGGAGATGGATATGCAGCACTGTGTGGCCGCGCTGCGTGAGGTTGAGGCGCGGATGGAGAGCCGCTATGGACTGCGGGGGGAATTGCAAAACAAGAGTTATCCGATTCTGCATGGGGGCGCGGTTGCCGGGGTTGCCGGGATGGTGAATATTGCGACTTACGGGCCGTTTTTTTACAGTGAGAACGAGGGCGACTTTCTGTCGTCGTTGAACGGGTTGCTCGCGGCGTTTGTTGTGGTGTGTATCGTGATGGTTGCCCTTCTTTCGGTGCCGCTTGCCGTGTCGATTGCCCGTCCGGTTGTCAAGGCGGGCGAGGCGGCGGGGCAGATTGCGGGGGGCAACCTTGCCGTGAGGATCGATGAATCGGACAAGACGCATGAGCTTGCCGGGCTGGCCCATTCTATCAACGGGATGGCCGGGGCGTTGCAAGAGGCCGACCGCCGCCAGAAACAGTTGACCGCCGACATTGCCCACGAGTTGCGCACACCGCTCACGTGCTTGCAGGGCGGCATTGAGGCGATGGTTGACGGTGTGTGGGAACCGACCCCCGTCCGCTTGCAGAGTTGCGGCGAGGAGATCCGCCGTCTTTCCACGCTGGTTGACGATCTCGCGCTGCTATCCCGTATCGAGTGGGAAAACCTGACGCTTAACAAGACGGCGTTTGAGGCCGCGCCCTTCCTCCGCCTCATTGCCGACGGGTTTGTCCCTGCCGCCGCCGAAAAAAACGTCGTGGTCAAGTGTCTGACCCCGTTTCCCGATAACGCTCTTCTCACCGCCGACTATGACCGCCTCAAACAGGTGCTGATGAACCTTTTGGCAAATGCGGTGAAGTATACGGACAAGGGAAAGGTTACGTTGAGCGCGCGGCCTCTCTCGATTGACCCCACCCGCCCGCCCGTAAACGCACCGTCCAAGGGCGCGTTGACTGAATATAGTACGTTGTCTGAAGACGGCGCGTTATCTTCAGATAGCGCGTTCTCGTGGGAGATCGTTGTGGCGGATACCGGCATCGGCATTGGCGGTGAGGATATTCCCCATGTCTTCGACCGCCTCTACCGTTCCGACAAGTCCCGTGGCCGGGATTCAGGCGGGCACGGCTTGGGCCTTGCCATTGCCGCCGCCATCGTCAAGGCGCACGGGGGCACTATCGGTGTGGAAAGCGGCGAACACGGCACGGCGTTCCGTGTTCTGATTTAACGGGGCTATCACGGGCTTGGATCACGTTAAACCACAGATACCTTATGATGTTTTGTAAAAGAGGTAACTTATATCCGACGGGATACAGGGGTCGGTGCCGATTGTTCCGCGCAGGGGAAACCCCCGGCAGACCCCGTCACAGACACTAATCACAACGGCGGCCGAAGAAAAAAGTGAGGAGCGGGAAGGGGCCGTTGTTTATGAAATACGGGGAACTGTCGGAGAGGATGAGCAAGAAGAAGAGCGCGGCGGCGCGGAAGACGGCGGGTCTGGCGCGGCTGTTGATGAAGCGGCGGGAATATTACCGAGGGATGAGTAACGAGGCTTTGGCGAAGATACCGCATTATTATAAAATTAAAAAGTTGGCGGAAGCGGAGGTTTCTGCTTGACAAAACAACATAGGATTACACAGATGAACGCGGATGAATAGGTCCACAGATTGTGCCATAAATGGCGTTGCAGGTTTAACAGATTAAGATGGGGATGGATAGCCCGTCTGTTTAGAACGTGGAAGGAATTAACCGCGAAGGTAAAGAATGTGAATAAGGATGGGCTTTGCGGTGGTTGAGAGATTGCCGGCTTCACAAGCAGTATTGAAGACTGGCGAAACAAAAGGATTAGCGGTAGGGCGCGAAGTTGTCGGTAAAAACCTTCTGCGCCTTCTTCGACTTTGCGGTTAAATTCTATGGGTTGTCAGTTTTTTTTGTGTTTTTTTGGATTTTTTTGGGGAGGGGGATACCTGCGGTCCATTGTGGTTATTCTGTAGGTCAAGTTTAGGGTTGTGCTGGGGCGGTTTTGCCATTTCTCCGGCGCGGTACCCATGAATGATTTAAGGTAAATAAATGCAACAGGGCTCCGGACCGCCCCCGGCATATTGGTATTTACAAGTAGAAGCACTATTTCTTTAGGGTTTTGTGCGGAACTTAATCATTCGGCACATAGAGCGCGATGGAGGCCTCGCGGTAACGTTCTATTTTTTTGATGCCGATTCTTACGCGGGAAAGGACCAGACCTGATCCGTCCCGGGCGACGGCGTAGACTTCGCGGGGGATGCGTTTTTCGCCGGAAAGAGAGGCGGGTCTCAGTTCCAAGAGTTCCTCGCCGCCGAGCAGAAAGAAGGCGTATTTGCCGGTTTGGGCTGCGCCATCGGTTTCGATACGGTATTCACCGTTTAGGTTGAACGAGACTCTGCCGAGAGTGCTTTCGTACTCTTTCTCTATAAAAGCGTCCACAGGCGGCGCGGCGGCGGTTATGCGGTCTTTTAAGAGCGGCATTTTCCGGTAAGAGCCGTCCCACGGCGCGCTTGCCTCGATTTTCATGCGGACATCTTCAATCACTTTGAGCCGGATGCTGTCTCGTGATTCGAGCTCGATGTCAATGTAACGGCGCAGGGTCGTGAGCGCGATGTTGTTCGCGACAAGATAGAGGCCGTAGCGGGTCGGGGTCGCATTAATCCACGAGAAAACTTCCTGCCGGTCGTCGGCGTAAAAGATGATTTCCCCGTCTTCAGGGTCTATGTAGACATACTGTCGGGCGTTGACAGTTCCTTCCGGACTCACCAGATACCAGAGACCTGAGATGAACTCCTGAAAACGCGCCCTGTTCCCGCTTAAAATATCCCGTTGCCACTGGTTCTCGATCGCCGCGCCCGGTATCGCCGTTACGCGATCCTGTTCGTAGCGGTTTGTTGTGCTATTGTAGGTGTACGTCGTTTCGATTCTGTCCATCTCGTTGAAAGAGGCGGGATCGCGGCCGCGTGTTGTGATGGGGAAACTCGTTTCATTGGTTATGCCCCGCTCATAATTCACGCCCCGCTCCGTCTCCACCACGGATATGATCCCGTCGACGATGAACTCGCCGATTATTTCAAACGCGCCGTTGACATCCGGTTTTCTGAAAACGGTCAAGGTATGCTCGCCCGATGAGTTCATGCCGGAGAGGAGAATGCAAACGCTGTGGTCGCCGACGAGGTCGTTGCTCAAGAGGGATACCGTCTCGGCGATGTTTGCGGCGGAAGGGGCGTTCATCATGCGGACATATTCGCCGGAAGCGGGGTCAAACTTTATCTGGGTGAGAAAAACCTTGCCTTCAAACTCGTTTTCGTTCTGATACACGACAACCTGTTCGTCGGTGAGGTCGCCGTCGAGTACCAGCGTTGTTATGATTTTCTGACTCTTTTCAAATTGGCTAAAAGCCAACGTGGACTTGGGCGTGAGCCGCTCGTCATATGTTCTCCCGGCGGAAAAATCATCCGTGCCCCGGGCGTTGCTCCAATCACGGGAAACGGAGGACGCGCCGCCGTCTCCAGAATCGAACGCGTCTTTATGCAGCACAACAGAGGCGGCCGCCAACACCGCCGCAACAAACAGGGCCGTATAGTGAACGAGACTGGCTTTGACTCTTGATGTCTTCGCATTCATGTAAAACAGATACTATAATAACGTACATTTTAAGAAGAGGGAAGTCGCGGCAATTCCATTGTTGACCATTGTCAACAAGTTAAGCAACAAGGATAGCGGGACATTCACATTTCCTGTGATGGCTCGTCGGCACGATCACTATACTAAACGGGACGGCTTCGTTGGGCGGGTACTGTTTAGTTATTGTCCATTATCCATTTTCCATTCCCCCGTAGGGGGATCCTGCAACCTTTTCCGGGATTTTTCATCTAAACAACTGATGGCTAAGACAGGGAAAATTATCATTGAGCGCGAGTTGTGCAAAGGCTGTTATCTATGCGTCCGGGCTTGTCCCAAAGGGGTTATCGCCAAGAGCGGCGTACCCAATGCGGGCGCTTTCTTTCCGGTTGAGGCGGGGGGCGGGGGCTGTATCGCGTGCGGAATGTGTTACGAGGTCTGTCCCGACTGCTGTATCGTCGTGTACGAAAAGGCGGCGGCATGAGCGGCGAACGGGGGGCAGAACCGCTGTTTGAGCCGTCGTTTGAGCCTCTGTTGATGAAGGGAAATGAGGTGATTGCCGAGGCTGCTCTTCGCGCCGGGTGCCGCGCCTATTTTGGATATCCGATCACGCCGCAGAACGAGTTGATCGCGTATATGGCGAAGTATATGCGGGATCGCGGCGGGGTTTTTGTGCAGGCGGAGAGCGAGACGGCGGCGGTGAACATGGTTTACGGCGCGTCTTCCGCCGGGGCGCGGGCGATGACGAGTTCGTCCAGTCCCGGTATCAGTCTGAAACAGGAGGGCATCTCCTATGCGGCGGGCGCGGACATTCCCCTCGTCGTGGTGAACGTGATGCGGGCGGGGCCGGGCCTGGGCGGTATCGCGCCGGCCCAGAGCGACTATTTCCAGTCCACGCGGGGCGGCGGACATGGCGATTACCGCTGTATCGTGCTCGCGCCCAAGAGTGTGCAGGAGTGCGCCGATCTTACGCTGCTTGCCTTTGACTTGTCCGACCGCTACCGGATGCCCGCGATCCTCCTTGCGGACGGGCTTCTCGGCCAGATGATGGAGGGCGTTGTGTTTCCCCGCCCGATTACGCCGGAGGAATTGCCCAAGCGGGACTGGTGTGTGGGAAACGCCGCCGGGCGCGAGTATCGGCATATCACCTCGATCCACTTGGTGCCGGAAACGTTACAAGCCAAGACGCGCTCTCGTTTCGAGCGATACCGCATAATAGAAGAAAAAGAGACACGCTATGAGACAGCCGCGATTGCGGGCGGGATTACGGGTACGGGCGCAAATACGGGTGCAAAGCTGGACGTTGTGCTTGTTGCCTATGGGACGAGCGCCCGTGTCTGTATGAGCGCGCTTGAGTTGGCCGGGGAAAACGGGTTAAAAGCCGCCCTCTTTAGGCCGATTACGCTCTGGCCGTTCCCGAAACAGGCGCTGGCCGATTATGCCCGGGGCGCACCGATCCTCGTCGTGGAGATGAGCGAGGGGCAGTTGGTCGATGATGTGAAACTTGCCGTGCTTGACAGCGTATACCGGGGGCTAAAGCCGTCTCCGGTGCATCTTTTGGCCCATTCAGGCGGCGTGATACCGTCCGAGACGGAGGTCTTTGAGAAGATGAAGGAGATCGTGGGGTGCGCGAAGCAGAGTATGTAACGCATATAGAAGGGTTTAGGGTAAAGTACGCGCCGCCCCGCAGTCTCAAGGCGGCCCAAACAAAGTATTGCGCCGGATGCGGGCATGGGGTGATCCACCGGCTGGTGAGCGAGGTGGTCGACGAGATGGGCTTGCAGGATAAGGCCGTCATCACGAACCCGGTGGGATGCGCGATCTGGGCGGACTTGTATTTCGACTTTGACTCGGTACAGCCCGCTCATGGCCGTACTCCGGCGGCGGCAACCGGGATAAAGCGGATGTTGCCCGACCACCTCGTGATCTGTTACCAAGGGGACGGCGACATGGCGGCGATCGGTACGGCGGAAATGATTCACGCGGCAAACCGGGGCGAAAAGTTTACGACGATCTTCGTGAACAACGCGATCTACGGCATGACCGGCGGACAGATGGCCCCGACAACGCTGGTGGGTCAGAAGGCCGCAACCGCGCCGCAGGGCCGCGATCCGGGGGAGGCCGGTATGGGCTACCCGATCCGGGTGGCGGAACTGCTTGCGAATCTTGAGGGGACGCGCTATATCGCGCGGGGTTCGGTGTCAAACGCCGCCCAGGTACGGCAAACCCGCCGCTTCATCAAGCGGGCCTTTGAATACCAGATGGCCGGCGCGGGTTCCACCATCGTGGAAGTCCTTTCGCCCTGTCCGACAAACTGGGGTCTCGATCCCGGCCCGTCATGCGACTGGCTTGAACAAAACATGACAAAAGTTTTTCCGTTGGGCGAGATTAAGCGTTGTGAGCGAATGGAAAATGGATAATGGCGATATTTGGAGGCTGGCCCCCTCGCGTGGGAATCGGGGGCGGGTCATTTTCGATGCCAGGTGTCTGCGACACCTTGGGGGCGGGCCCCCGCTGAGGAGGGGGGGGGGGTGCCGGAAGACCAAACGGAGGGAGGTGTGGGCGCGCCGTAGGTGCGAACACATTGACCGGAGAGCGGGCTGGAGGCAGGGGGGAGGATTCCCCTCTCATGCATATTAAGGAACAACCGTGTCCCAGTTTGGGGCGATATGATAAGGAGTGTTTATGACGATTAAAGCGTTTTTTGCGGGGTTCGGCGGGCAGGGGATTGTGTCGCTGGGGCAAATCTGGGCGTATCTGGCGATGCGGCAGGGGAAAAAGGTGTCGTTTTTTCCGTCTTACGGCGCGGAAAAGCGCGGGGGGCATTCGCAGGCGGGGGTTGTCGTGTCGGACGAGGAGATTGCAAGCCCGCTCGTTACCTGCCCCGACTCCGTGCTGGTGATGGACGGCGCGTCTCTTGAACTCGGCGAGCGGTCGCTGAAACAAGGGGGGATTCTGCTGGTCAATTCTTCTCTGGTGAAGGAACGGCCCAAGCGGAAGGACATTCGCGTCGTTATGCTCGACCTTCAGAACATCGCGCTGGGGCTGGGCGGGGCGCGTTTTGCCAACATGGTGGCTCTCGGCGCGATGGCCCGGCTCACCGGCGCGGTTATGCTGAAAAACATCGAGGCTATCCTGACGAAATTCTTCCCGCCTGAGAAGCACAAGTTTATCCCGGATAACGTCCGGGCTATCGAAGCCGGGTGGAACGCCGTGGACGCGATAACCGCGTAACCGGGCGTAATCAAGGGCCTCAATCTCATTGAACCGCAGGTTGCACAGATCGGCGCGGATGAACACAGATGAAGAAAGCCGTGGTTAATGCGGGGCGTTGCAGGGGGTGAAGCGAGGGCTAATATTCAGCAAATTTGATACCAGACACTCCCGCGTTGACTTTTTAATAATTTTACTGTCTCATCAATTCCCGATGCACTGTTTTCATAAGTTCGGGAATTTCAAGTTGTTGCGGACAATGCTGTTTGCAATGACCGCAATTTATACATTGATCCGCACAAACCATTCGTGACCTTTGATAAATAAGCGAATCATTCATCGGTTTATTAAGAAGTTGGTATTGATTGTAAAGTTTAAACAAATTGGGTATATCCAAGCCTTGAGGACAAGGCATACAATATTTACACCCGGTACAAGCGATGTTTGTTTTTGATTCATATATTTCTTGAATGGCATGTATTAATTCCATGTCTTTTTCTGACATGACATTCGGCTGTGAATTCTCAAATATTCTCAAATTGTCTTTTAATTGTTCTATAGTGCTGGTACCGCTTAGAATAATAGACACTTCAGGCATATTGTAAAGCCAGCGGAACTGTTCTGCTTTTGATGAACTTGGACAAAAAAGGGAAAGCATATAAGGTGGTATACACAATGATTCTAAGGAAACAAAGATGGGAAAACGGAAGCGGCATACCCCTGAAGAAAAGGT
>JAIRNN010000022.1 GCA_031257995.1 Spirochaetaceae bacterium
TTACAAAAATTTGGTATTAAACCAGACGGTATAATAAATTTCCTCTCGAACGAGCCTCCGATTGGGAAATTGCTCTACGTTTCAGATACCGCGCAGCTCTGCTGCGCGGAGGCTCATTGCAAACATGAAAGAAGCCCCGCCGCCGGCCTTGCCGTTGGGCAAAACCGGCGGCAAGGCCGCGTGGTTCAGGTTCCGCCTGACGCGGGCCCTTCCCGTTTATTGTTTGGTGAGTACTGTCTCGGAACCATCGCCTGAGGAAATGGTGAGGGTTGAACCGGAGATGCTGTAGGTCTGGCTGTAGGATCTTTCGGAACTGAAGCCGGAAGCATACGTGTAGAACTTACTGCCGTCCGCCTTCCAGATTTCAGATCGGCCCTGATCGCCCTGCCGCATTTCAAAAACCCCGTTGGAAGTAATGGTTACGGTAAGGGTTTGGCCTCCCTGCGTTACTGTCCATGTGCCGTGCAGGCGGGGATCCCCGTCCGCGCCGGAGCCGGATACGCTGGTAACTTTGGTGAGGACTATGTCAGGCCGTTTATTGGTTTCTTCATCCCGTTCCCCCGCTTCGGGGAGCGTCAGTTTGTCGCCGGAAATCGTATAGGAGTGTCCGTCAATCTTCCCGTTCTCGGTTACGGGAAAGCTGACAGGCACAGACGCCCCCAGGGTGTGGAAGGTTCCGTTCCCGTCCGCTTTAAGGTCCCAGTAATAGTCCTGGCCGTCCTCTGTCAGCTTCCAGACTCCCGCAAGCACGTTGTCATTCGCCGGCTTTGAGAAATCGCTGGGTTTGCCGTCCGTTACAGGTATGGAAACGATCACCAGGTTGCCGGTAGGCGTCAGCAGATAGAGCGTGTCCGACTCCACGCAATACCCCAGGGTAACGGTATCACCATGGGAGGTGGTGAATACGGCGGTCTTGTCGGACTTTAACTCCATCCGGTCATTTCCTCCATTTATCCAAACCCCCAGGAGTGCGTCCGTGGCGGCGGCAGGGGTCTTTGTCTCGGTACTGTTCTTGGTAAAGGTACTTCCCCTATCGAGGGTAAATTCGGTTTTGCCTTCATTGAACATAACCGCCTCAGAACTTATTATGCTTGTAGACCATGTACGCATGTCGAAAGAGGAATTATCCCTCGAGAAGTAGAAGTACCATGCCGTACCGTCCTCTTGCAGCAAATAAACATTATCGCCGAGCTGCCACACCCCCGCGTAAGGCTCCAACTCAGACATGGATGTCCACTTGGCGTACAGGGTGATGCTTGCGTCAACGGTCAGAGAAGAGTCGGCTGCCGTAGTAAGCGCCTCCTCCTTATACCAGCCGTCGAATACATTGCCGGCTTTGGTTGTCTGGTAATTACCCAGGAATACAGAGCCGCCCTTCGCGACCGTAACGGGATCGATAGCCGAGCCGCCGTTGGTGTTAAAGGTTACGGTTACCGCCTCTGTCCATTTTGCCTTTAAGGTGATGTCCTCGGTAACGGTCCCCGTGCCGAAATTCCACGCGGTATCCCCGTTGTACCAGCCGGCAAAGATATATCCGTCTTTGGTTGGCTTCGCCGGTTCCGGCGCCTTTTCGCCCTGTATCACGGTTTGCTTTGCCGGGGCGGGCGTACCGCCGTCCGCGTCAAAGGTTACCTCGTAGGACGGGACATTTTCCCCCGCAACCCACTTGGCGTAAATAGTCGTGTCCTGCACAACCACGTCCGTGTCGAAGTTCCACAGGGTCGTTTTGGCCTCGTCCCGGTACCAGGCAGCAAAGGTATTGCCTTCCTTGGTGGGGTTATCGGGCTTCTCAACCGTTTTGCCTTCTTCCACGGTTTGGGATTCAAGTCCGGTTCCGCCGTCCAGGTTAAAGGTTACCGTGTAGGTAGTAGGTTCCGGATCACCGGAATCGGGGGGGCACCCTGTGGCAATTGTTCCGAATACCAGCATAACGCCGAATATTCCCCATAAAGCCTTGTTCTTGAAAAACCATGCTTTTTTATGCATAATTCTTCCTCCTTACATGTAAAAAAGTTTTGCGGAAGCGGCCCGCCGCCGCGCCGGACAACCCTGCAAGTCTACGGCGTGTTCGGCGGCTCCTTCCGTCTATAGCAACCGCAACGCGGCTGTAACCAAAATAAAGTAAAATGAACAGTAAACAATTAAGAATTGAGCCTGTTCCAAAACCCCGGGGGTCCGGGGGGCCTTTGGCCTCCCGGCGGGGCGTTGCGGGGCAGAGCCCCGCAGAGGGGGTAGCGTAAGACCAAACGGAGGGAGATGTGGATGCGCATTAGGTGTAGCCGTGGATACGGACACATCGACCGAAGAGCGGGCTGGAGCGAGGGAGAGACGGGGCCTTAGTGCATTTATTTACGGTAAAACATTCAAGAGAGGGCCCACACTGTGCCGCAGGAATGTTACAACCGTGCTCAACGTTTCGCGTACGGCATTGGGTATCCCCCTTTTTATCTTTTCCGAGCAAAAGTACTATGTCATCCTACTACTGCCCTATCCGCAAAGCCTCTTGAAACAGCCGTCTTTTTGTGGTAAATTTTTGCTGTGGAATGGTTACAGTGGCTGTTGTCGCTTTATAATGATGTTGTGCGCCCGGTGCTTGATGTGGCGATTCTCGCGTTCCTGATATTCAAGTTGTTTGAGTTGTTGGTGAAGACGCAGGCGGTTCAAATGGTGAAGGGCGCGGTGGTTCTCGTGCTGGTGTTCGCCGTCGCCTACCTGTTCAAGCTGAGTACGCTGCAATGGATACTGAGGTCGCTTGCCCCCGGTTTGCTTATCGCGGTTGCCGTCGTGTTTCAGCCTGAGTTGCGAAAACTCATCACGCGGTTGGGGTTCGGTGACTTCTTCAGGCCGGACAAGAAGCCTCATCTTGGCCAGCACGAGTCGGTCGTTACCGCCTGTGAGACCCTGTCTGAGGAGAGACGGGGGGCGCTTATCGTGTTTTCCCGGCGAAACAACATCCGCGACATCATCGAAACCGGTACCCGCCTCAACGCGGAGATCTCGTCGAGCCTCATCCGTTGTGTGTTCGAGTTTGACACGCCGCTCCACGACGGGGCGATGGTCATTCAAAATGGAAGGATCATCGTTGCCGGTTGCATCCTGCCCCTTTCCGAGCAACAGGAGATCAAGAAGTCGTTCGGCACCCGCCATCGCGCGGCACTGGGTATGTCCGAGCGGTCTGACGCGGTGGTACTTGTGGTGTCCGAGGAGACGGGCGCGATCTCGATAGCCTACGAAGGCCAGCTCTACTACGATCTTTCGGCAGTCGAGGTGCATCAGAAACTCCGGGCCCTGCTCGACCGGACGAAACGCGGACCGGAGGAACATGAAATGGACGATCTCGAAGCCCATGTTGCGGCATCAAAGGCTGCGGACGGCTCTCTTATCGCCAAAGAGGAAGTGTTTGTTGAGTAAGATCAAATTACAGGAACTGATTCTTCGTAACTGGCCGGCAAAGATTCTCTCGGTCGGGTGCGCGCTTGTTCTTTTTGTGTTTTACCAGACAAGCACTCTTGAAGAACGTTTTTTTTCCGTGCCGCTCCTCGTGGAAGGCGCCGACAAGATGGTGCCGGCCAACCAGTATCCTAAGATGATACGAGTTACGTTGCGCGGTAACGCGAACAGCATCTACCCGGTCATCAACAGCGACATTGAGACCTTTATTGATATTGGCGACACAAACGAGAAGGGAACACGGCATTTTCCGGTACAGGTACGCAAAAAGGGAACAGCACTGGGTGTCGAAACGCTCGAAATTGCCGTTGACCCGATGGAAATAACTATCGAGCTTGACACGAAATTTAGCGCGTTTATGAATGTGTTGCCAAGAACGCAGGGGGAAGTGGCGGTGGGGTTTGAATTGACGCGGAAAACGCTTAATCCGTCACGTATTCGTATTGAAGGGCCGGAAGGACTTGTCCGCCGTTACACGGAACTGTCAACGGAGGCCATTGATCTTGAAGGCCGGAACGCCGATTTCACCGTCATCACCCGTGTGGCGAATCCCGACCCGTTGATCGCGCTTCAGGGGGAGAGTATCATCGAGTTTCACGGCGAAGTGCGTCCGGTTTTGATCATCAGGAGTTTTACCGCCGTTCCGGTCGAGGCCCGCAATCTGAACGAGCAGCTGCGTTTCGCCGAGCCGCCTGAATTCGGGGAACTGCGCCTTGAGGGGCCGCAAAACGAGCTTGAGGCGTGGAAGTCCGAAGGGAATGTGTTTGTTGACTGTGCCGCCATCACCAACCCCGGCGAATACGACCTGCCCATCCAGTTACTGTTGCCCGCAAATTGCCGGATGTTGGGGACGGTCGCCGAGGCATCCGCGTTGGCTGCGCTGAACCGTACGGAGGTGGAAGACGGAAGGGCCGCCGTTGACGAAATGTCGCCTAAGGTCCGCGTGACCATCGTCACCGCCCAAACGGCACAAACGGAAAGATAGCATGGCAAACAAAGACGGGAACGAAAACGCGCTTAAAATCTCATTTCTGGCAAAGGACACGACTCGGTGCCCAGTATGCGGCGAAACATTCCACCGGGAAGAGTTGCTCTCCGGGTCGGGCCGTCTCATCGCGGGCAGCCTGACCGACGAACTCCACCGCCTCTATGAAACGTCCCGTTACGGCGACCTCTATCCTCTTTCTTATCCGGCGACGGTCTGTCCCCGATGCTGGTTCGCCGCGATGGATCAGGACTTTACCAAATTGCCGAAAGACGAGATTCCGCTGGTGGAAGCCGCCGAACACTCCCGCAAAGACATGGTTCAGATGATCTTTCCTTCTATTGATTTTTATGAAAACCGCAATCTGGTAAGCGGCGCGGCATCTCAGCTTCTCGTTTGTCTCTGCTACGACTATTTTCCTGTGACTTTTTCCCCAACCATAAAACAAGGTATCGCCGCGTTACGCGCCGGCTGGCTGCTTGACCACATGGATGCCGTGTATCCGGGACAGCATTACGGCTGGCTTGCGGAAATGTTTAAGAAAAAAGCCTGTTTTTTTTACAGCGAGGCGTTGGCCAATGAAACCTTCGGCAAGGAAACGCTTTCCGGCCTCACCGCGTTCGGGCCGGACACCGACAAAAACTACGGCTACGAGGGAATGCTCTATGTGCGCGGCATCCTCGAATACAAATACGGCTCACAAAAAGACCCCCGGCGGCGCTACGAAATTCTCTCCGACTCAAAACGCACTATTGCGAAAATCTTCGGCTTCGGTAAATCTTCCAAAAGTAAGCCTGGCCCCCTCTTGGAACACGGCAAAAACCTCTACAACCAGTTGGGAAAAGAGCTCCAAGACTTCGACGAATAGTGTCCCAAAAGGTTTTTTTTTGATAAATATCGAGGATCCCTTGTTCCGGTCGCCGTGGGCGAAAGTGCTGTTCCACCGCGTCCTCCGTGAGACGAAAGGCCGCTACGGCTTCGAAATGCGCGGGCTCCGGCTTGAAGGCGCGTGGCTCACGTTCTACATCAAGCCCGACGACGGCCTCAAACTGCCGAAGATAATGCAGTGGTTGAAGCAGACGTTTTCCCTGCGGTTCAACATAATGGTGGGACGGAAGGGGCACGTATGGGGGGAGCGGTACGAGTCGGAGATCTTGTGGGGAGGGCTGCCTGAGGGGGCGGAGGAAGTTGACTGGGCGGCGATAGACAAGTCGGCAAACACGCCGGTAGCGGGGGCGGCGGCCTACATCTTGAGTTGGGACAGCCTTAGGTCGCCCGGAATGACGATAACGACCCGGTTTTCGGCCAAAAACGCTGCCAAACCCGCGTCTCCGCCGGGGTAACCCCCCGGATCACGGCAAAAAGGGGTTCCGGCAAGCCTCAAGCGTCCCGACCCAAAATGGCCGCAGGAGATATCTGCCGAGGCTGTAAAAGAAGCCCCCGATCCGACAGGAGGGGCCATTGGACCGGGTGAAAAAGAGGGACCCGTTTCGGGCCGGCTTTCCCGTGACGACAAAAAAAAGAGCCGAGCGGAATTCCAACGGAACCGCCCAGCTGCTATACTGGATATATGCAAATAATACCCACAAAAAACTATACGACCTTCTCCAACTTGCATCAACTGTGCTTGCCGATGGATGCCGGTGTGTTGATTCCCCAAGACGATTCGGTGCGGCTTCTGGCGTTTGTCCTGAAGCGGCTTGATTTGACCCCCTGTACGAAGCGTATACCGCATACTGCCAAAGGCGGCGAAGGGAGGAGGCCGACAGGGAATGTGAAGCGGCGGAACGGGACACCAGGGAATTGGTCGCGTCGGATGAAGCGGAAGGCAGGAATACCCAGCCGAGTGGGCGGGTGGAGAAAAAGAAAGACGGGCAGCCGCCATGCGATATAGTGGTAGTGCTCAGTATCGTCCTGTACGGAGCCATGGAGCATATCTATTCGAGCCGCGCCCTGGCGAAGGCGTGCCGGCAAAACATCAATTTCATGCGGCTGTTACAAGGGAGCCCGCCGCCGTCCCAGGGGATGATAAACGGCTTCAGGAAACACCTGTTATGGGAGGCGGTAGAAAACCTGTTTTATGGGTTGGTACGGTTGCCGGGAGATTATAAGGAAGTAACGTTTACGCAGGTGTTTATAGACGGGACGATGCTGGAAGCGCGGGCGAACTGCCACACGGCGGTATGGCGGAAGAACGTTGACCGGCATGAGCGGGGACAGACAGAAAAGATACCGGGGATTATACGGGAGCTCAACGGGAGTGAAGGGACTGTTTTTTCCGAAGCCGGTGAAGGGATACTGGATCGGGCAAACGAGGTACAGGCGTACCTGGACCGGAAACTGGAGGGGGCGGGAGGAGGGGGAGCAACATTGTCCCGAAGAACCCTGAAAACATACCGACACACCCTGAAAGAATGTGTCAAAAAGCTAAAAACCTATGCAAACCAGCGTGAAACACGGGGAAAACGTAACAGTTATTCAAAAACCGACCGGGATGCCGCCTTTATGCGGATGAAGGACCAAACCCTCAAGGCGGCATACAACGCACAACTGGCCGTTGAGGGGGAATACATAACCGGGGCCGGCATCTTCGCCACGGCCAACGACGGGACAACCCTCAAACCGTTTTTGGAACACCTGAAACAGATGGTGGGAACCACCTATGAAAAGATCGTCGCCGATGCGGGGTATGAAAGCGGGGAGAATTACGCATGTCTTGCGGAGAACAGGCGGCAAGCGTATATCAAACCGGTGAACTGCCAACGGATGAAGACGGGGAAGTTCAAGAAAGACATCAGCAAACGGGAGAACATGGCGTATGACGGCATACGGGACGAATACACCTGCGCGAATGCTCACAAGCTGCGGTCGGTAAGAACTGAAATCCGGGTGAGCAAGAGCGGGTATGAGAGCGGAGCAACGGTATATGAAAGTGAGGATTGCGAAGGCTGTCCGCTTCGGGAACGGTGTACGGCTTCAAAAAAGAACCGGCAGATGGAGGTCTCAAAAAAGCTGCTTGCCTACCGGGAAGTATCGAGAGCGCACATAAGCAGCGAGGAGGGGAAACTCCTGCGGGTGAACCGTTCGATACAGGTAGAAGGGGTCTTTGGGGTAGCGAAAGAGGATTATCATTTCAGGTGGTTTATGAGCCGGGGGAACGGCGGAGTACGGTGCGAACTACTGCTGCTGTGTTTTGGCTATAATGTGAACAAACTGCGCCACAAGATACAACAAGGCCGGTGCGGGACATCGCTACGCCCGTTAAAACAAAAAGCGTCCTGAGAGAATCCGGTGGCTGTCCCCGTTAACCCGGGGGATAGCTGTGCCCTTGTCATAGACAAAAGGGCGGGGCGGCCATACGGCTTTTCACCGATAGGGGCTCAACCACAAAAACACAAGGCACTCCAGGCGATAAAGACCGGGACCCACCCTCGTTTCCTCCAAAAATAACCGTTTTTTATATTTCTTTTACAGCCCCAAAATTGATAATTGAAAATGGTCGGGGATAGAGGCGGGGGCGTTGCGGGGAACGGTTCCGGAGCCCCATTGCTTTTATCTACTGATAAACATTCAATGGGCGCCGTGCCGCAGGAATAGTTAAACGCGCTCAACGTTTCGCGCGCAAGCATTGGGCATCTCCCCCCTGAATAGTTACAAGTTCCGCGTGATTCCGTGCCTTCCGTGGTTAATTCTTTGGTTTTCATTGATCAACTGGATAGTTACAAAAGATTTCGGTGACTATTCGGTGGGGGAAGCCGCAGCAGCAAAAGTTGCCGACCCCTAGCTCCAGACTTGCTCCGGCCCAAGCTTGCCTTGCTCTTCCCACCCACTAGCAGGTTTCATAGAGCCGCCCCGGATAAGCTATGGGCGCAATGTTCCCTACGGGAACGAGTCCGCCCCTAAAACCCCGCCTTTATCCCGAATAGCCGCAAATTAAAATCCGCGTTAATCCGCAGACCCCTATAATTCACGAATCCTGCACCAGACACATCCACTCCGCCTCAGCCGCAAGCTCTTCCCCAACATAGAGTTTGCCCGCCTGCTTGATCATCCGGGGCGAGACGCGGAGGTTGTCGATTTCCATGCGAGCCTCCTCGCCGGGACGTACCTGACGACGGAACTTGGCCTTGTCAATCGTACCCAGAAAGAAAAGCGCGTTGCCGCCCAGAACGCCGGTCTTCCTGAGCCCCGCCCCGCCCGCCTGCGCCATCGTCTCAACCAGAATCACCCCCGGCACCACCGGATACGCGGGGAAATGCCCCTTGAAAAAAAACTCGCCCCCGCCAAAAACGTGTACCGCCGTAATATGCCTCTCATCAGCCGCCGCAATCCGGTCAACAAACAAAAACGGCGCGCGGTGCGGAATCAGTTGTTCAATCTCAGACATAATCAGCAGTCTAACACAAGGCGGACCGGCTTTGCAAGGGACGCGAATACAAGTTACCGGGCGAGCGCGCTAAAATATCTCCGATGGGCGCCATTTGCCCCGATCCCAATCCCAGCGGCAGCCTATATCGCTCAAACCCGTAGAGTTTTTTTATCCATTTTCCGTATTCAGATTCCCCCATAAAATAAACCGGCATTATTTTCATATCTAAAGCTGAAAAGTAAATGCTGTTCCCTTAGGTTACCCTGTGCCGGACGAGTCCCCCTCAAAATTCCCGCCCCGCTCTATGGCCCGGATTGTTTCTTCAATATGTTCTTCCATCAGGGCCTCACATTCTCCCTTGTTTCCCCTTTTCAGGGCATTGATGATTTTCCGGTGCCAAGGAATCCCGATACTCCGGCCCAAAAGGTGTACAACGTCGTTCATAGCTGACGAAAGAATACCGCTGATAAACTCATTAACTTTGATGATGATTGAATTCCCCGTTATTTCGGCCAGACGGCGATGGAAGGCCAAATCCGCCTCAATGTAGCCCGTCTTATGGAGTACATCCCGTTCCATAGCGGCGTAGGTTTCTTCCAAAAAAGCGATATCCTCAGGGCCTATTTTTCCCACCGCCAGGCCGATGATGCCTTTTTCGATGATTTTCCGGTACTCCAGAACAGTTATCAGTTCATGGTTTTTTTGTATTCGCATCAAGGGATGCAGGGAATCGACGCTTTCGGCAAGGGAGAATTTTTTTACAAAAGTCCCCTCGCCATGTTTTGTTTCCACCAGTCCCAAAATTTCCAACTGCTGAATGGCGCCCCTGATCGTTACCCGGCTTACCCCGAACATATCGCATAATTTATGTTCCGGGGGGAGTTTGTCCCCCTCTTTCCATACTCCTTTCACCACTTGTTCTTTCAATTTTCCGTATACCTGAGACCGTAGTGATTTGGTTTTGATTTTCTGAATGTCGCTCATGTCATTCCTTTTTCATAAGTCCCCAATGCCGACAAGTTAAGTGTTTGGGATTGTACATTGGACCTGTGCTTCGTTGAATTCGTATGTTTCCTTATACACTTTGGCCGAATGTTTGTCAAGAGCCTGACCAAAACAAACCGGGTTAAAAAAGATTTCGATAACTATTCAGGTGGGGGGAAGCCTCCCCCTGCCTCCAGCCATCGCAAAGGCGCAAGCCCAGTTGGGCAGCCCGGCTGGACTTGTCGTTTTGCGCCGTATTCCGGCACCCCCCTCAGCGGGGGCCAGCCCCCCGCAACGCCCCCGTCCACCTGCCAGCGGGCTTAGGGCCGCGTACGACATCCCCTCTACGGGGGCCAGCCCCCGTAACGCCCCCGTCCCATCTAAATTTCTTACAGCCTGTTGCGCTTCGGGCGTAAAATCGAGGGAAACCGCCGGGTGATTTTTTGCCCTCAAAACTATAAAACCAGCCCATGAATCATTGTTTTTGCATTGGAAAATAGTACAAAAAACTACAAGCGCGGCAGGTCGCTTGTAAATACCGGTTTTCTATCTTTTTTTATCACTTTTTATCACTTTTATCATTTTTTTGCTTGACATAAGAAATTAGTTATGTTATGATAAGACAACTAATAAGTTAGGAGGACGTTATGAAGAAAAAATGGATTGTTGTTTTATTGGTTCTTGCGGCAGCGTTGCTGTTTTCGACCTGTTCCGGCAAGGAATCTGCTCCGGTCGTTTCCCAAGCGCCGGCGGGAGGCGAAGCAGTAGTCAGGGAGGTCGTCCGGACCGTGAAGCCTGATTACACGATCAGGTTAGCGTACCTTGATGCCGGTACATGGCCGGATGTAACCAAGTCGCCGCTTCCTGAACATGCTTTCGGTCTGGTATTCAAAAGCATCGTGGAGTCTAATTCCAATGGAAAAATAGCGGTGGAACTATTTCCCAATAATCAATTGGGAGATACCAAAGCGACCATGGAAATGACCATCACCGGAAGTATCGAAATGGTTAATACCACCGGTACCGCCGCCAGTCTTTACCCTGAGCTTCAGGTGTTTTTCTTGCCCTATGTGTTTAAATCCGATGAAATTGCCTGGGATATTTTTGACAACAGCCAGTTCTGGCGGGATATGAGCGCCGATTTTGAGAAGAAAACCGGTCTTACCATCCTTGGGGTGGGGCAAAACGGGACCCGGCATTTTACCAACAGCAAGCGGCCCATCCACACTCCCGCAGACATGAAGGGCCTCAAATTCCGGGTTATGCAGTCTCCCATTTATGTCAAAATGGTTGAGGCTATGGGCGCTCAGGCGACGCCTCTCGCATCGGGAGAGATATATACCGCCTGTCAAACCGGCGTGGTAGATGGTCAGGAAAACCCCGTATGGAATATCGCCGCCAACAAATGGTATGAGGTGCAGAAATATATCACCTTGGACGGTCATGTGTGGAGCGAAAATTTTGTCATGGTAAATACCAACTTTTTTAACAGCCTGCCCAAGGAATATCAGCACATCATCAGGATTGCGACCTATCACGCCATCCAAGCGGACCGGGCCGCGGAAGACTTGGCTTCCCGGGTACTCGACTTTGCCGCTATCCAGTCTTCTATGGAAGTATACGTACCCACCGCCGAAGAACTTGAGGAGTTTAAGAAGGCCGCCGCTCCGACCTATGACTGGCTCCGGGGTGAGATCGGCGACGAGGTGGTTGATAAATTCCTGGCGGTCGTAGCGGAATCGGAACGGAAATTCGGTTATTAAATAAAGGGCTGCTTTAGAAAATTCGGGGATGGGAACCTGAGGGTTTTAGCTTTCAGGTTCCTTCCCGGTATAGACGAATAACCCGCCTTTGGACGGGAATTGTCTCATGGCGGAGACGGCTGCCATGAGAGGGGTAGATATGAAGGTATTCGATATAATAAGTGATTTTTTGGAAAAAATGGGAATAGTCCTGGCCACCGCCAGCCTGCTGATCGTCTTTTTGCTGGTTTTTTTCGGGGTTATATTCCGCATAGTCAATTTCAGGTTTGCTATGTATGAGGAATTGTCCCGCTGGGGGCTGGTGGGGATGACCTTTATCGGCGCCAGCGTTGCGCTGAAACAAAAACAGCACGTGGGCATCAATATGCTCATTCAGGCGGTACCTCCTGTGGCCGGAAAGTTCTGTGTTATTATTGCTCATCTGGTGGTTATGACTATGCTGGCAATCTCCGCATGGTTCAGCGGACGGGCGGCCTTCGCGGCACGGGGAATGACCGGTGATATCGTGCCGATTCCGATGATGTACATAAAATTAACCCTGCCCCTTGGGATGATAATGATGCTATTTCACCTGCTGGCGGGTTTTATGCGGATATTCAGAGCGCGTAATATCAATGAGATTTTGATCGGTTCCTGACAAGGAGGGTGTATGGGAATTATAGCGCTTGTTTTTATTGTGTCAATGCTGATCGGCATTCCAATCGCTTTTGTGTTGGGCACCTCGGCTCTTTACTATTTCTTTTTTCTCAGTAAGGTGCCTCTGGACATGATTGGGCAGAAACTCTATGCGGGTTGCGACAATTTTGTGTTGCTTTCCATTTATTTTTTCATCCTCGCCGGTGAATTGATGAACCGGGCGAGGATTACCGACGCGTTGATCAATTTCTCCAAGATCATCGTGGGGAAAATTCCCGGCGCCCTTGCCCAAGTCAATATCGTGGTCAGCGTGTTTTTTGCCGGCATTACCGGTTCGGGGGTTGCCGATACGGCCGCCGTTGGCTCGGTTCTGATCCCCGCTATGAAAAAAGAGGGCTACAGCGCCGAATATTCCACTGCGGTAACGGTCGCTTCTTCGGTCATAGGCCCCATCATTCCCCCCAGCGTGGTGATGGTTATTTACAGCATGGCTACCGGGGCATCGGTGGGGGCCCTTTTTGCCGCAGGGTTTATTCCCGGCTTGGCGATCGCCCTCTCTCTGATGATCCTCAGCCTGTATTACGCGCTCAAGTATAAACATCCCCGCCGGACGGAAGCTATCTCCTTCAAAGAGGCGGTAACCACCACGAGGAAATCCATAGTGGCCCTGCTCTGCCCGGTAGTTCTGGTGGGGGGCATTTTTTCCGGCCGCTTTACCCCCACGGAAGCCGCCGCCATTGCCTGTTTTTATGCCGTCATTGCCGGGGTGTTTATCCTCCGAACCCTCACCTTGAGGGATATTGTGGAAAGTTTCAAAAAAGCCGCCATCTCAGGGGCGGTTATTTTGCTCATTATTTCTATGGCCGCCCTTTTTGGGCAGTTCATGGCCCTTGAGCGGATTCCTTCGCACATGGCCCGGGCCATCCTCAGCATTACCAACAACAAATATATGTTTCTCCTTCTGGTAAATGTGTTGCTCCTGTTTATGGGCATGATCATGGAAACCGGCGCCAGCGTCATTCTTTTGGCGCCGATTTTGGTCCCCATCGCCATGCAGCTTGGGATTCATCCCATCCATTTTGCGCTGGTCATGATCGTAAACTTAAATATTGGATTGAGTACGCCGCCGGTGGGGGTTTGCCTCTTTGCCGCGGCTCCCATCGCCGGTATCAGCCTTGAGCGGATTTCAAAGGCCGTATTACCCTTCATTCTCGCGGAAATAGTTGCCTTGATGGCGCTCACCTATATCCCTGACTTGGTACTGCTCATACCTCGTCTTTTGGGATATGCGTAAAAGGACAGGGCAATGAAAGCGTTATACTATACCGGCGTTAAAACGATGGAACTGCGGGATATTCCCCTGCCGGTTCCCCAAGAAGGGGAGTATCTTATCCGGGTCAAGGCAAACGGCATCTGCGGTTCCGACTTTGAAGGCTATTTGGGCAAGACGGGGCGGCGGATACCTCCCCTGATTATGGGGCATGAGGTATCCGGTATCATCGAAGAAGCCCCGGCGGGGGGCGCTTATCCCTGCGGGCTGCGGGTGGTCGTATTTCCCAAACCCTTTTGCGGAGTCTGCGATTATTGTAAAGCCGGTTTGGTCAATGTTTGTCCCGAAGGAATCTGTATGGGGGTCATGGATGTAAACGGAAGTATGACCGAATATATCAGCGTGGAGGAGAAATACCTTTTGCCTTTTTCGGAAGGTCTTTCTTTTAACGAGGCTTCCATGACGGAACCCTTGGCAGTGGCCTATCGGTCTGTTCATAAAATAAGCCGGGAAGAAATCGGCAAGGCGGCATATAGCATGGTGATCGGCGCGGGAACCATCGGACTCTTGATTGTTTCTCTGCTGAAACTGCGGGGGGCGAAAAACGTGGCGGTTTCTGATGTCTCCCCGTTCCGTCTGGCGGCAGCCCAAAAACTGGGAGCCGATTTTATCGTTCATGCCCAGGGAAGGGATTTTTTGGAACAGGTCAAAGCTATTACCGGCGGGAAGCTCTGCGATATTTCATTTGAGGCGGTGGGCATTGCTCCCACCGCGGCCAATTCCCTTGCAAGCCTGCGGATTGGGGGAACCGCCGTATGGGTGGGAAACGCTCAAAAAATAGTCGAAGTAAATATGCAGCACATTGTTACCACCGAACTCACCATCAAAGGTAACTATGTATACGATTTTTCCGGTTTTTCCGAGAGCCTTAAACTGCTTGAAAAACATCAGATCAACATCGCGGCGCTGATGACCAATACGTATCCGCTAGCCGAGGGCGTTCAGGCATTTAAGGATTTGGAAAACAACCGGGACGGGAAGATGATCAAGGTGTTTCTGGAAAGTTGAAAAACTTCCGCCTATTGCGGCAGTTTTATGTAATGAGGAGTGTTAATGTTACGTTCTGAAGAAAAAAAATTAAGGGAAATAGCCCTGCAACTCCGTTATGATCTATTGGAAATGATAGGTGTGGGGGTTGCGGGGCATTTGGGGGGATCCAGTTCACTGGCGGAGACCTTGGCGGTACTGTATTTTCACCAAATGAATTTCAGCGCCGATCGTTTAGACGACCCTCACCGGGATCGGCTGGTTCTTTCCAAGGGTCATGCGGCGCTGATCCAATACGCCGCGCTCTGTGAAAAAGGCTGTTTTCCACGAGAGGAACTGAAACGGGTGAAAACGTTGAACGGTTTGCTCCAGGGCCACCCCGATTTGTCCATTCCCGGCATTGAGGCGGTTACTGGTTCCCTGGGACAGGGGCTGTCGATTTCCCTGGGAATGGCCCTGTCGCTCAGGCTGGACAAAAGTCCCGCGCGGGTGTACGCCATCATGGGGGATGGGGAACAGTCCGAAGGCCAGCTTTGGGAGGCGGCTATGGCGGCAGCCAATTTTAAGGTGGATAACCTTACCGCGTTTATCGACTGGAACAAGGTACAGGCCACCGGGCCAACCGCAACAATTTTTAACATTCCCGATCTGGACAAAAAATGGTCCGCCTTTGGCTGGAATGTCATCGGCGTGAACGGCCACGACATCGGGCAAATTTTCGGGGCTCTCGAAGAGGCGGAATCGGTTAAAGGCAAACCTTCGGTAATTATCTTGGATACCATCAAAGGGAAATCCTTCTCCTTCGCCGAGGGGAATGCGGCGTACCATAACGGCATATTCACCGAGGAGGTCTATCAACAGGCCCGAAAAGAATTAGACGCCATAAAGGAGGGGATGTAATTATGGAACAAACAGCAGCGAAAAAAGCCAACCTGCGCAAAGCCTACGGCGATGCTTTAGTGGAACTGGGAAAACAGAACAGCAATGTTGTCGTCCTGGAAGCGGATCTGGGAAAATCTACCATGTCGATCCTTTTTAAGGAGCTTTTTCCCGACCGCTATTTTGAGATGGGCATTGCGGAACAGAATATGGCTTCCGTTTCCGCAGGTCTTGCCCTCGCGGGCAAAATACCCTTTTACAGTACCTTCGCGGTTTTTGCCTCTGGCCGGGCTTACGATCAGATCCGCTGTTCTATTGCCATTCCCAAAGCGAATGTCAAGATCTGCGGATCAAGCTGCGGTCTTTCGGATTTTGGAGACGGCAAGACCCATCAATCCGTAGAAGACGCGAACATCATTAAAGCCATTCCCGGAATGACGGTGTTGAACCCCGTTGACGCGGTGGAGGTAACGAAGATGATGCGGCGGCTGGTTGCGTACAAGGGTCCGGCCTACATCCGGATCAACCGGAACGATCTGCCGGTATACACTTCCGCGGAAGGGGAATACGAAATCGGCAAAATGTACCCCATAGGGAATTGCGCCGGCCCCGCCGAGGCGGTGATCTTCGCCACCGGCGCTATGGTATGGCAATCTGTGGATGCCGCCGAAACTTTGGGCAAAGAGGGGATAACCGTTCAGGTTATCAACGTGAGCGCCCTAAAGCCCCTGTTCAAGGAAGAAGTGTTAAAATACGCCGCAGGCAAAAAAGCAATCGTAACCGCCGAGGAGGCGAACAAAATCGGCGGTCTCGGCAGCGGCATCGCGTCCCTCATAGCGGGGGAGATCGGTGTGCCCTTTGAGCAGATAGGCATTGACGATCAGTTTGGAACATCGGCCCACAGTTACGAAGAATTGCTGGAAACATACGGTCTTTCAAGCGGCCATATTTACCGCACGGTAAAACGGGCGCTAAGGAAGCATTGATTTATGCAACTGGGAAAGCGCCAACTGCGTAGGCGCGCTTGCGAAAGCAATGATGAGCGTCAAGTAACCGGTGTTGTCCTGGTCAGGGTAACGGCATTGCTCTAGCCGGAGCAACGGCTTAGTTCTGGCGGAGGTAAGGCTTAGTTCTGGCCAGCACAACGGTCATGGTTCGGCTGATCCAACGGTCATGGTTCAGCCGATCCAAAGGTCATGGTTCGGGCGGCGCACTGGGCGTGTGCTGGGCGGCGCAGGCCGTGTGCTGGGCGGCGCACAGGTCATGGTTCGCCCGATGCAACGGTCATGGTTCGGAGAGGGCTATCCCTTGTGGAGGGGGCTGTCCCCAACGAGGAGAGCTGTCCCCATGCGGAGGGGCTGTCTCCAACGAGGAGGAGGCTGTCCCTAGCGGAGGGGGCTGTCCCCGGGGGCGGCGTTGCGGGAGAGCGCGGCGGTATTGGGGTAAGGTAATGAGCAAATACAGAGGGAAGCAATGATGAACATCACGTTAATCGGCGTTCCCCTGAATAATACGGAGGAATTAAGATGACTATTGGATTTATCGGTCTGGGGATCATGGGCCGGCCTATGGTGAAAAACCTGATCAAAGCCGGATACCAACTGGTGGTGTATGACAAGTTTGCGGGTTTTGACGACCTCGTCGCGCTGGGTGCCTGCGGCGCTTCTTCCAACAAGGAAGCGGCTTCCAAAAGCGATGTGGTGATCACCATGCTGCCCAATTCGCCCCATGTGAAAGAAGCCGTTCTGGGGGCCGGCGGCATTGTTGAAGGGATAAGCGCGGGCAAAATCGTGGTGGATATGAGCTCCATCGCCCCCGCCGTTTCTCAGGAAGTGGGAGAGGCCCTAAAAGCCAAAGGGGTTGCCTTCCTTGACGCTCCGGTTTCCGGCGGCGAGCCCAAGGCCATTGACGGCACTTTGGCAATCATGGTTGGAGGAGATCAGCAAACCTTTGATACCGTCAAACCCATTCTGGAGAAAATGGGTTCCTCGGTCGTTCTGGTGGGGGATATTGGCGCCGGGAATGTTACCAAGCTGGCAAACCAGATCGTGGTGGCCCTCAACATCGCCGCCGTTTCGGAAGCCTTTGTCCTTGCGGCAAAAGCGGGGGTCGAGCCTGCCAAGGTGTTTGACGCTATCAAAGGCGGCCTCGCGGGTTCCACAGTGATGAACGCCAAAGTTCCCATGATCCTTGGCGGCAACTTCAAGCCCGGTTTTCGGATTGAACTGCACATCAAGGATCTGCAAAATGCCCTGGACACCGGCCATAATCTCAACGTGCCCCTGCCCCTTACCGCCAATATAATGGAAACCTTGCAGTCCTTAAAGGTCGATGGTCTGGCGGCCAGCGATCACAGCGCCATTGTGCGCTACTACGAAAAACTTGCGGGGATAGAAGTTAGAAGTTAGTGGTTGGTAGAACCTGTTCCAAAACTCATTTGTATTTGGGGTAGTTCTGTCAGTTGACAAAGCGGAAGGAATTAACCGCGAAGGCGAATAAGGATGGGCGGATACTGATTTGATAGCCTATCGGGTTGACAAGCGGGATTGAAGGCTGACAAAACAGACGAATTGGCGATAAAAGGCGCGACTGTCGGTAAAGACCTTCTGCGCCTTATTCGCCTTTGCGGTTAAATTTTCTTGAAGGTCCGCTGTAAATGTGGTTATTCTAGGATTTGCTTGGGGTTTTGGAACAGGCTCAGTAGTTAAAATGAAATAGTTTGGAAGGGGTGTTCCTGCCGTTGCGCGTCGAGACTGGGGTGCCCCAAAAAAGGAGTTTTTATGCGATTGGAAAACAAGGTGGCTTTGGTCTCCGGGGCGGCTCAAGGGTTGGGGGCTGCTATGGCCCGGCTTTTTGCCGCGGAGGGCGCGCTGGTATATATCGGAGACCTCAATGCCGATGCGGGCAATTTGACCGCCGCCGCGATCCGCGAACAAGGGAGCCGCGCTTTTTTTGTTCCTTTGGACGTTACCAACGAGCAGAGCTGGAGGGAGGCGTTTGCGGAGGCGATAAAAGAAGGGGGCCGTATGGATATTCTGGTGAATAACGCGGGGATCAATATTCGGGAACCGATTGAGGTGATGAAGGCCGAAAGTCTTGATGCTATGCTGGCGGTTAACGTGAAAGGCCCTTTTCTGGGAACCAAATATGCCATCCCTCTGTTGCGGAACGGGGGCGGCGGTTCCATCATCAACATTTCCTCGGTCTGCGGTCTCATCGGTCACGCCTTTACCACCGAGGCCTATACGCTTACGAAAGGGGCCTTGACCCTCCTCACCAAATCCATCGCGGTCCGGTACGCCAAAGACAACATTCGTTGCAACAGCATACACCCCAGTACGGTGGATACTCCCCTGATGCGGGAACTGTTCAAGGATCCGGCGAGAAAGCAGGAACGTTTGGGCGAGGTGCCTTTGGGCCGGCTTGCTACCGAAACCGATGTGGCCCATGCCGCGCTGTTTCTCGCCTCCGACGAGGCCCGTTTTCTCAACGGCGTGGCCCTTCCGGTAGACGGCGGTACGACCTCGGATTAAGAGTCCGAAAGGAGTGCTGATTTATTGAGTTTGAATAAATCAGCACTTCCTTAGGGCAACGCTGATTAATCACCTGTCGTGGAGGCAATAACGCCTGAAACGATGTGAAATAGTGGGTTTTTCCCCTTCGGGGGAGGGAAAATGTAGCACTCCGGGATTTAATCAGCGCTTCCTTAGAGGCTTGTCGTCCTTCGCGTTTAAGTATAGGATAAACATTCATTTTATGAATAGGTCCAATCAAATTTAGCGCTCCTGTAAATGGGCCAAGCAAATGGGGTGTTGTGTGCCTCCCCACAGAGAAGGGCCTACCCCCACAATGCGAGGAGTTATATGATGAACGTTGGCAGGGACTTAAAAAAGGTCATACTGATACCCGATTCTTTTAAGGGGACGATGAGTTCGTCCGAGGTGTGCGCGGTGATGGACGAGGCGGTCCGCCGTTATTATCCGGAGGCGGAAATCCGATCCATTCCGGTGGCTGACGGCGGGGAGGGGAGTGTCGATTCCTTCCTTGCCGCCGTGGGCGGGGAAAAGATCGTCATTCCCGCGAAGGGCCCTTATAGGGAGGACATCGACGGCTTTTACGGCCTTATCGACAACGGCAAAACGGCGGTGATAGAAATGTCCGCCTGCGCGGGGCTGCCTCGGGCGGGGAACCGTCTGCGTCCCGACCTTGCCACGACCTACGGGGTGGGGCTCCTCATGGCGGACGCGGCGCGGCGGGGCTGTGAAAAGATCATCATCGGTTTGGGGGGAAGCGCCACCAACGATTTCGGCGCGGGGGCGGCGGCCGCAACGGGGATACGGTTTCTTGATTCGGAGGGGAAGCCCTTCGTGCCGGCCGGGGGAACCCTGTCGCGTGTCGCGCGTATCGACCCTTCGGGACTCCTTCCCGAAGTAAAGCGCGCGAAAATAATCACTATGTGCGATATTGACAACCCGCTCTACGGGGAAACGGGGGCGGCCTATGTCTTTGCCCCGCAAAAAGGCGCGGATCCCGATATGGTGGGGATGCTGGATGCCCAACTCCGCGCGATAGCGGAAACCGCGCGCCGGGATTTGGGCGTTGACGTGTCGGCGCTTCCCGGTGCCGGGGCGGCTGGCGGTATGGGCGGCGGCATGGCGGCCTTTTTTGGTTCCACTCTCCAAATGGGGATAGACATTGTGCTGGACACGGTGCGGTTCGACGATCTCATTAAGGACGCGGATCTTATTTTTACCGGCGAAGGCAAACTTGACGTTCAGAGTCTTCGGGGCAAGGTGGTTGTCGGCGTAGCCCGCCGGGCAAAACGACTGCGGGTTCCGGTGATCGCCGTAGCCGGTATAACCGGCGACACCGTCGACGGCGTTTACGCCGAAGGGATAAGCGCCGTGTTTGCGACAAACCGGACGGCCCGGTCTTTCGCACAAACGCCCTTGTCGGAATGGAAGCGGGACCTCGCCTTCACGATGGATAACCTGATGCGGGTGATCCGGCTTGGATCACGGTGAACCACAGATGTAGAATTTTGTTTTAATTGCAATGAATATCCCTTGTGAAAGATATTGAGAACCAAGTGAAAGAAATTCATTTATTACATGCGCTTGTTTTAAAACTCGGTTAGTTTTGAAACAGGCTATGCAGTTGCTCAGGCTAAGGCCTTACAAAACCGTATTTTTTAGCGGAAGTTAAATTATGTTTGGCTTGTAGAAACTTGAGGTTTCTAAACAACTCTAATAAAGAAACAAATATTTTTTAGTATGTTATATGAAAGTATATACAAGAAAAAATCCTGATTTTTCTCTTTGTGGACTAAATTGTGCATTGTGCCCAAATTTTCACATCCATACAGATGGAAAATTTAAATGTCCTGGATGCGGCGGAGAAAATTTTTTGAAAAACACCCTTCTTGCGCGATTATTAATTGTAGTAAAAACCGCGAAAATGTAGAGTTTTGTTTTAATTGCAATGAATATCCGTGTGAAAGATATTTAGAACCAAGTGAAAAAGATTCATTTATCACATATAAAAATAGAAAAATAAATATAAAATCAACCAAAGAAGATTTAAATAAATAGACTTGTTTAATAACACCCTAAAGAAGCCTGTCATAATTTATAATACCACAAATCAAGGTCATTCGTAGTGAATGTCGATTACAGCAATGTCCCCGGTAAGGATATGTCATGCAT
>JAIRNN010000046.1 GCA_031257995.1 Spirochaetaceae bacterium
GTTCCCGATTGACAGCTTCGGCGGACTGCCGCCCCGCCTATGTAATTCGTCATATTCTTTTTGGAGTACGGTTGTCATCATTTCAAATGTTTCACGGTTTGCTCCAAACAGCCGCTTGACTACTTCTTCTTTCTCATCTTTTTTCTTCGGTTTTTGTCCCGCATCTTATTTTATCATTTCCGGGGTTGTCGAACAAGTCTAATAAATAAAATCGCAGAAGGCGCGGAAAAGAACGCGGAAAAAAGGACAGGCACAGAAACCTTTCCGCGTGATTCCGCGTTTTCAGTGGTTAAATTTGAAATCACTCTCATATTTGGGCGGGCAGCGGGGCGTTGCGGGGGCCGCGCTCCCGCAGAGGGGGTAGCGGAGGACCAAGCGGAGGGAGGTGTGGACGCGCTGAAAGTGCGGACATATCGACCGGAGCGCGTGTCCGGAGCGAGAGGGAGACTTCCCCCACCTTATCCCTTTTTCCTTTTCCATTATCCATTTTTAATTCCCCGTAGGGGCATGAGCGTTGACGAACTCGCGCCATTTGGAGGGGGAGATGCCGGTTTTGTTTTTGAATAGGCGGGAGAAGTAGTAGGGGTCGTCGAAGCCGAGTTTGGCGGCGGCGTACTGGACGGATACGTCCTCGTCTTCGAGGAGGTTCTCCGCCTTGTTGATCTTGATGTGGATAAAGTATTGGTAAGGGGTCATGCCGGTGTATTTTTTGAACACGTCGTTGAGGCGGGACGCGCTAATGCCGATCTGGGCGGCGATGCTCGGTATGTCAATGGTGCCCAGCACGTTCTTTTCCATAAAGCGTTTCGCGCTGTCGGTGAGTTTTTGGTAGTAGTTGGGCTGTTCCTTGCGGCGTTCAGAGGACAGCACTTCGGCGAGTATCGAAAAGATTCCGGCGCAGGCTTTCAGTTGAAACAGGGGCTTTTGCGCGCGGATTTCCTCCATGATGCTGTCGAATACGGGAACGAGGGTGCCGCCGGAACCGGTATGAAAAAATGTCCGTTCTTTCGAGAGGATGCCTTTTTCTATGAGCCGCCGGAAATGGTCGCCTGTGAACCCGGCCCAATACTCAAGCCATCCGGTCTCGAAATCCGGTTTGTAGGCGTGTTTCATGCCGGGGAGGATCAGCATGACATCGCCGCCCTGCACAGCGTGGGTTTTTCCCTCCGCCTGAAAAGTCCCCTTTCCTTTGGTAATATAGACGATCTGAAACTCCTGGAGTACCCGTCCCTCGGCAACGGTTCTGAAAACGGCGGGGTGTTCGTTTTTTCGCGGGGGATAGGCGGCGTACGGGGCGACTTCGTAGGTACCGGCGGTGGTACACACCATGCCAAAGCGCTCGTCCTCTTCGCTGTAGGGAATATAGTGCAGGAAGGTTTTCCGCGTATCGCCGTCCATGTGATTAGGGTATCACATTTTGTCCAAGTTTACAATTCAAGCTGTTCACCGTTCAAGTGGGGGGAAGTCTCCCCCCTGCCTCCAGCCCGCCGCCCGCAAGCGGGCTTAGGGTCTTACGGCACCCCCCTCTGCGGGGGACACCCCCGCAACGCCCCCGTCCCTCACAGGGGAACGAAAAAGGGAGAATGATGGTAATGAAACGCGCAACCTCCAAATCTCGCTCATTATCCATTTCCAATTATCCATTCTCGAAGGGGGAGCCCCCTTCCCGCATTATCCATTGAGCCTGTTCCAAAACTACAATTTTTTCGCCTTTTTCACTCTTTTTTCGTGCCGGATTAAAGCAGGACGGCTGGTAACCGCATATATATAGTGTACGGAGGCATACTATATGCGATCTAAACGTGAATTGGCCGAGCATGTATGGTACAAAGTGGGGACAGAGGTCAATATCGGCGAACCGCTGTTCAAGCTGCCGTGGGCGAAAGTGCTGTTGCACCGCGTCCTCCGCGAAACCAAGAAGTGTTATCCCTTTGAGATGCGCGGGCTCAGGCTTGAGGGGGCGCGACTCACGTTCTGCATCAAGCCCGACGACGGCTTTAAGCTGCCGCTGATAATGCAGCTGCTGAAACAAACGTTTTCCCTGCGGTTCAACATAATCGTGGGGCGGAAGGGGCACGTTTGGGGGGAGCGGTACGAGTCGGAGATCTTGGACGGGGGGCCGCCGGAGGATGCGGAAGAGGCGGACTGGGCGGCGATAGACAAGTCGGCAAACACGCCGGTAGCGGGGGCAGCGGCCTACATCTTAAGTTGGGACAGCCTTAGGTCGCCCGGGATGACGATAACGGCCCGGTTTTCGGCCCACAACGCCGCCAAACCCGTGTCTCCGCCGGGATAACTGCCCCGGATCACGGCCCAAAAGGGGTTACATACAGCCTCAAACATCCCGGCCACAGATGGCCCCAAGAGAGGTCTGTCACGACACGCAAGGTGAGGTTGTGAAACGCCTCTCCTAATATCCGCGCCGCCATACGACACCATCTGTCGTTAATCGTGATTAAAGCCGTGGTTAATGTGGGACGTTGCGGGGGCGGACCGGGGCCCCTGTTGCATTTATTGACGGTGAAACATTCATAGGGGCCCACACCATGCCACAGGAATAGCAGAAACCCGCTCGGCGTTTCGCGAGAAGCATCGGGTGCCCGCAGAAGGGGATAGCGTGAGCCGTGCTTGCGAAGCAAGCGTGAGGCTGGAGCGAAGGAGGAGACGGAACCTATTGCATTTATCCGTGGCAGAACATTTTTTGGCCCCCACACCGTGTTGCGGAAATGCCAAAACACGCCTAGCACAACCTTATGGTTGTGCCCGTTTCGCGTACGGCATTGGGTGTCCCCCTTCCAATTCTGCCAACTTTCAATACTGCCTGTAAAGCCGGCACGACACCTAAACAGCCCCATCTCCACGAAGCCTTACCATTTAATATAGCGATTGTGCCGGAGGGCCGCCAACAACAGATCCCTCACACTAAAGGAGACTGCTCGCCCAGCACGATGGAGAGAATCTCTTTGGGGCGGTCTATGATGAGCGCCGCGCCTGCCTTACGGATCGTCTCCACCGGACGAAATCCCCAACTCACGCCGACAGGAAGGCAGCCGATGTTCCGGGCCGTTTCCATGTCCACCTCGGAATCGCCTACGAACATCGTCTGGCGGGGGGTGCGGTCCATCGCGGCAAGGAGTTCCCAACTGGATTCGGGGTCGGGCTTCCGTGCGACACCCGGCTGCTCACCTGCCACGCAGTCAAAGAGACCTGCGGTAAACAGCCGGGCGATGACCAACTGGGTTACCGTGTCCGGCTTGTTCGACAGCACGGCGATCTTCACCTTGAGGCGTTTCAGTTCGCTTAACAGGTGAAGAATGCCCGGATAGGCTGTCGAGTGGTCGGCGGGATGGTCTGAGTAATAGAGCTGCGCCTCGCCCGCGATCACCGCCGCGCGCGAATCGGACTTCGCGTCTTCCGGCAGCGCGTCGTAGGCAAGACGGCGGATGCCGTTCCCCACCAGTGGGCGGTAACGTTCCGCGTCCAGCGGCGGATAGCCGCGCTTTACCAGCGCATGGTTCATCGCGGCGGCAATGTCGGCAATCGTATCGACCAACGTGCCGTCAAGGTCAAAAAGGACGCAGGAATACTTGATGCTGCCCATAAGCCCGCTCATCACGCCTGCCGGTAGGTTGAGAGGAAGTTGCCCAGACGGGTAAGCGCGTCGGTAAGCGTCTCGACAGACGGCAGAAACACGATGCGGAAATGATCCGGCTTATGCCAGTTGAAACCGGTGCCCTGCACGAAAAGGATATGCTCGGAACGGAGGAGGTCCATCACAAACTTTTCATCGTCGCTGATGTTAAACCTTTCCGTTTCGAGTTTGGGGAAACAGTAGAGCGCGCCTTTCGGGTCAACCACGCTCATACCGGGAATCTTCCGCACAAGGTCCACCGCCGTGTCGCGCTGTTCCTTGAGCCGGCCACCGGGCAACAGAAATTCGTTGATGCTCTGGTAGCCGCCCAGAGCCGTCTGGATACCGAATTGGGCGGGAACATTCGCGCACATCCGCATATTGGACAGCATCTCCAGCCCTTCAATGTACCCGGCGGCGTTTTTCTTGTCGCCGGACAGCGCCATCCACCCCGACCGGAAACCCGCCGACCGCCACGCCTTGGAGAGCCCGTTGAACGAGACAACCAGCGTATCCCGGCAGACAGCGGCCATCGGCGTGTGCTTCGCGCCGTCATAGAGAATGCGGTCATATATCTCGTCGGCAAACACGACAAGGCCATGTTCGGCAGCGATCTTGGCGATGGCTTCGAGTATGGGCTTATCGTAGACCGCGCCGGTCGGATTGTTTGGATTGATCACCACAACCGCCTTCGTCCGCCCGGTAATCTTCGCCGCGAGATCGGCAAGGTCGGGGTTCCAGTCCTGGGCCTCGTCGCAGAGATAGTGCACCGCCTTCCCGCCCGAAAGCGTTACCGCCGCCGTCCACAACGGATAGTCGGGCGCGGGGATCAGCACCTCGTCGCCGTCATTGAGCAGCGCCTGCATCGTCATCTTGATAAGCTCGCTCACCCCATTGCCGATAAAGATGTCCTCCGTATCGACATCCATCACGCCCTTGTTCTGAAAATCGTGCATCACCGCCTTGCGCGCGGCAAAAAGCCCCCGCGAATCGCAGTACCCCTGCGCGTTGTGCAGATTCACGATGATGTCGTGGATGATCTCGTCAGGCGCGTTAAAGCCGAACGGCGCGGGGTTGCCGATGTTGAGCTTGAGAATATGGAACCCCTCCTCTTCCAGCCGCTTGGCCTCCTTGAGCACAGGCCCGCGAATATCGTAACACACATTGTCCAGTTTTGAGGACGCTCGGAACTCTCTCATTTGAAACCTCTTTCGTTGACCGCTTCGATGCGATTGTTTTCAGTTACGCTTTAAGGGGGGAAGCCTCCCCCTCACTCCAGCCCCCGCTATGGGCTACGCCCTCCGCATGGTTTTACGCTACCCCCTCTCCAAAGGACGCAGCCCCGGACTCCGCCCCTAAAACCCCGTCCCATTGACGCGGTTCACATTATACTGAAAAAACAATCATATCCCGACAAATTCTTCCATTTGACAGCCGCTAGCATACCATGCTATGATGGTTAAAGGAAGTGGTGCGATTTGGAAGATTTTGCGATAAAAAATATTGTAGCGGGCAACTATTTTACCGAACCGCTCTACCTTGACGACGGGTTTATCCTCACGGTGCCGGAAACCCCGGTGGGGCAACATCTGCTCAAAATGTTGGATAAATGGGAATTTGCCTCGGTGAGAACAGGCGGTACCCAGCAGGATTTCTACACGAGCGACGACAAGGCAAAACGGAAAGTCGCGGTGTCACTGGTTAACGACGGCACGAAACTCGCCGCCGCCGAAGCGTTTTTCAACGGATTGGTGTCATACGCAATGAATGTTTTCACGAAAGCGGCACTCAACGGGAAACTCCCTTACCATGAAATCGCGGAAAAAGTGCGGGAGGTCGTCGAAGAGTTAAAGGTGAACCGGCGGTATCTCCTGCAAGTCCAGCAGGAAGCGAAGTCGCCGACGGCGGGGTATCTTGGATCACATGCGGTACGTTCCACTATTCTGTCCATCGTGGTGGGGATGCAGATCAAACTTCCTTCACATCGGCTGATCGAGTTGGGGGTCGCCGCCTTTGTACACGAAATCGGTATGATCAAACTGCCAACCAATGTCTATGAATCAAAAGGAGAACTTTCCGCGAGAGATAAAGAGATGCTCAGCTTCCATCCGGCATTCGGCTACGAGTTACTCAAAGAAAATAACTTCCCGGTGGGGATCAGCATCGTCGCGATGGAGCATCACGAGCGGGAAAACGGCACAGGGTATCCACGGAGACTGTTCGGGCAGCAAATCAACCTGTATTCAAAAATCGTTGCCGTTGTTTGCTCTTTCGAGGCGATTACCGCAAACCGGCCGTATAAGAAAGCGCGGAATGGATTTGACGGTATTCTCGACCTTCTGAAAAACCAGGGACAGATTTATGATGACGCGGTGATCAAGGCGCTTGTTCAGGCGGTTTCGGTTTATCCCATCGGCACATTCGTGCTTCTTTCCACCAACCAGAAAGCTCAGGTGATTGACACCAACCAGTTAAGCCCGCGTTATCCGATTGTCCAGATCGTGGATGTTACCGGCGCGGACGGCAAAAACCCGGTCGTTGAAACCTCGCCTGGCAGCCTCTATATTGTCCGTAGCCTTACGAGGAACGAACTAGCCTGATGGGAAAAATCGAAAAACCTCCACCTGCCAACCTTTTCAAAAGAATCCGCTCCCTGTTTTCGCCGAAAGAGCCGGTTACCGAGGACGATGTACGCAGCGTGTTGATCGAGGGAGAAAAATCCGGCGCGGTCGAATCGGAAGAACGAAAGATGGCCGAGGGGGTATTCTACTTGGGCGACCGCCCTGTCGAGGCGTTTATGACCCACCGCTCGGAAATCGAATGGCTGGACATCGGCTGCGATGCGGAAACCGCGAAAGAGACCGCCATCAAATATAACGCCCAGCGGTTTTTCCCCGTCGCCCGCGAAACGCTGGATGAGATCGTGGGGATCGTTCCGGTCGAAGACATCCTCCTCACGCTGCTGGAAAACCGCTGGGAAGGCATCGGCGCGATCACCAAAAAAGCCCGCTTCATCCCCGAAACCATGCCGGCGCTCAAAGCGTTTCAGGCGTTCAAACACCACGATGAAAACTATATCTGCGTGATGGACGAATACGGCGGTTTTGCCGGGAGCCTCACCCTCCGCGACCTCCTCGAAGCCATCGTCGGCGAACTCTCCTCCTCCGCATCCAACGAGGAACCCATCCTGCAACAAGCTGACGGCACGTGGCTTGCCGATGGAAATGTCAACATCGACGACCTCGCCGCAAGAATCGGCCTTGCCGAAGCCGGGGACGAACACAAAGAATACCATACCCTCGCCGGTTACATCCTCGCGATGGCCGAAGAAATCCCCAAAACCGGCGCCGAATTCACCCGTTCCGGCTTCACCTTCAAAATCGTGGACATGGACGGCAACCGCATCGACAAGGTATGGATAAAAGCAGGGGATCCCGGTTAATCACGGGCTTTAATCACGTTTGTCTGCGGACTACACGGATAGGCGCAGATGAACACGGATAAAAAGGGTTCACAGGTTACACAGATGAGAGGCAGTGTCCGGTGTGAATAATCCACATCGCCAACGGTACCATCTGTGGTTCTTTGTGATCTGTGTGCCCATTTGGGCAGACCTCTCCTCTGGCCACCTGTGGCCGGAACGTTTGAGGCTTGCGGTAACCCCTTTTTTGGCTGTAAAGCGGGCGGTTATCCGGACGGGGATGCCGGTTTGGAAGCGTTTTTCGCCGAAAAACTCGTCGTTATCGTCATCCCGTCCGAGCGGAGGCTGCCCCAAGACAAGGTGTAGGCTATAGCCGCCGGAATCTTCGTTTTCGCCGACTTTTCCACCGCCGCCCAGTCCACCTCCTCCGCCCCCTCTGGCGGCCCTCCCCCCAAGATGTCCGACAAATACCGCTCTCCCCACACGTGCCCCTGCCTCCCCGTGACAACGTTGAACCGGACCGAAAACGTTTGCTTCAACAACTGCATTATCAGCGGCAGTATAAAGCCGTCGTCGGGCTTGATGTAGAACGTGAGCCGCGCCCCCTCAAGCTGGAACCCGCGCATCTCGAAGGGATAACGCGCTTTTGTTTCGCGAAATACGCGGTGGAGCAGAGCTTTCGCCTCCGGCAACCGGAACAAGGGCTCCTCGATATTAACCGCCGTCCGCACCTCGTACCATACGTTTTCCGCTAACTCTCTTGGTTTACGCATAAACAGTCCTTCCATACATTATAGATATTTCCATACACTATATATGCGGTTATCAGCCGTACTGCTTTAGTCTGACACGAAAAAAGTGCGAAAAGGTCCACAGATTACCCAGATTACACGGATTAAAGAAGATCGTAGTGTGAAGGTACGAGTTCCAAGAGCCAAGTTACGAGGTACAGAGCGAGCACGATTATTGATCTTGGGGGAACGGGCGGAGCGTCTGACGGCGGTTCCATCGTGCTGAAAAAGCAAGGGGCTTCTGCTGTTCCGGCAAAAATAACGTTTACTGCCTCCTTATCGCCAATCAAGGCGGGAAGTGGCGAAACCCTAGGCGGCGTAGCGAACGCCGCTCTGACACCCGTGCTTACCTCTGGCGGTGCTACAGGCACAGTTGCTACGAGTAACATTACCGGAAAAACAGAGGCGGCAAGCGCAAGTACGCTGACCCAGATAATCGGGGATACAGCCAAGGTGATAACCGACCCGACTCAAGCGGCGACGACTGATTGTACTATAAGCAGTGCTCTTGCCGTAACCGGCAGCTAATTCGGAACGTGCAGCCTGGCGTACTTCGGTGCCGGGATTAGGCGGGACGGGAAACCGTTCCACCTTGCGGAATCACCTCTTGCTTTGATCTATACTCCATGAGGCATGAAAACATCATTTACAACTCCACAAAAAATTGCCCGTCAATGATCCGGGGGCGTTGCGGGGGCTGACCCCCGCAGAGGGGGTAGCGGAGGGCGAAGCCCGGAGCGAGGGGGAGACTTCCCCCGCCTAAAATACACCGATGTTATTTCTATGCCTAAAGCAGTATACCTTGAAACATTCATAGGCACCGTGCTACAGGAATGGCAAAACGCACAATCTATGGTTGTGCCCGTTTCGCGCACGGTGTCCCCTTTTTTTTAATCTGCGTTAATCTGCGTTTTTCTAAGCCCCGTGATGAAATGTGCCGATTATAGTATTGCCGGCTGTCTCTGTTCCAAAACCGGTCGGGCTAGAATGTTTTATGTTTTTCGGATAGGGTTATCCGATTTGATTATTGTGGAGGGTTTATGAAGAAGCTTTTGGTTTTGTCGGCGGTTTTGTTCACAGCGGTTACGATTGAGACGTATGCTATTGGTCTCGGCGTTCAGTTCGGAGGGAACATGCTAAGCGGGTTCGATGAGCCGGGTTTTAGCATTTTAATAAGTCCAAATGAACAAGTACACGGCGCGGTTACCTGGTATATAGGAAGTGGCGGACTGTCTCTCGGTGGCAGCGCGGACTACTGGTTTCTGCCGATAAAAATCACGACACTGGGTCCCGGTGATTTAAAATTTTTTGTCGGCGGCGGCGTTTACGCGCGGATTGCGATATGGGAAGATTATTTCGGGCTGGGCGCGGGCCTCCGGCTGCCTATCGGGGTGGACTGGAAAGCGAATGTTTTTGATGTGTTTGTCCAGGCTGTTCCCCAAGTCGGTATCGGTCTCCTGCCCAGTCCGGGGTTTGACGGATTCTATGTTGATCTCAACTTGGGGGCCCGTTTCTGGCTCGGCTAATTTCGGATAAGTGCGCGGCGGCGATGATATCCCAAAGCGTTGGAGTTATCCGGCGGCATGTCGACCGCCGGACTCGTCTTGTAAACTGTTCTGTGTTTCGTGGTTTCTCATCGGAAGCTTCGGGAACGCTTGAGATTTCCGGGCGAACCCCTTAAAATCCTGCGGACTGCATTATGTTTGAATTAATAATCGTTGAATCAATCATCGGGATTTTTTTGTTTTTGCATATCTTGCGGCCTTATGTAAAAGCTTTCTGGGAGGCGGATGGATTCGCATTTTTTCCGCTTGCCGCGCTGTTTTGTTGTACCGCGATGATTCCGGCGTATGGAATAAGGCCGGAATGTTTTCCGCTTTTTTTGTTTTCCCTCATCTATAGCGTTTGGCATTTCCCTTCTGTCGCCGCCGTTTTTTCCCGGTCCAAATATTACCCTGCTCGTGATAACGCGCTGATGCTGTCTTTTATGGCGGCGGCGTTGCTGGCTTTTTCGCTTGGTACCGCGTTTCTCTTTTTACCCTATGATGAAACGCCGGTTGACAACACGCAAAAAATACAGTTGACCATAAGCGACCCCGTGCGCGGCATTGATCTTTTTGTCAGTTATTATCAGAGTAAAGGCAGCGATCTTGTTCTGGTGATCCCACCGGTAACCATACCGCTGTCCCTGATTGAGGAAACGTGTGCCGTGTTTAACGAGACAGGCTATAAAGTCTTGGCCTTTTCGCGGCCCTATTTTGACAACAGCGCGGTTGATCAAAACGGAAAGGCTGTCGAGATTCCGATTTTTGAGAAGATCAAACGATATGCGCAGGCGATAAACGGCATCCAAAACAAAAACATGGTCGAAGATCAAATATCCGTGGCGGCGGAACGTGAAGCCGACATCCGGTTTTTGTTGTCCGCGCTCAAGACAGACGGATTATTGCGCGATACGGTTTTGCTTGATGAAAACCCGTATTACGAAAACATTTTTTTGCTGGGTTACGGCGCGGGCGGCGCCGCGTCGATTAGACTGGCGGGGGATAAAAACTTTTTGAGAATGAATCCGGTGGTAAAGGCCGCCGCCGCCATCGAGAGCGTCGTTCTCTGTGATTTTTTAGACCGGCCGAACGAGCCCGGCGCGAATTGGCGGCAAAACATCGGGAATACCTTTAAGGAAATATTTCAAAAACCGATTCCGCGTTTGGAAAATATATCCCATCCGGAAATCCCGGTGTTATTCATCGCGGGAGACGGCGCGCAGCAAAAAAACAGTTACCGCCGGTATATGGCGGTTGTCCAAACGATGATCGAATCGGGAGCACCGTTCCTGTTCGCTTCGATAAACGGCGTTCACGCGATAGACTTTTCCTCGATCCCGCAAAAATATCCGGTGCTGCCGTTCCTTTTACGGGCAAAAAAAGAGGGTGCATGGCTCCGCGAGGAAGCGGTTACGAAGGCATCCGGTTATATAGCCGCGTTTTTTTCCCATGTAAAGGAAAACCCCTCCCTTGCGTATCTCCAGAGTAACCTGGCGATGCCCAAAGTGGTTTTACTTGAAACATCGAGGCAGAAATGAAACAGAAATATGGGATGGTCGTTTTAGCTGCTGTTATTGTCTTGGCGGAGGTTTCCTGTAACGGGTCTTTTACCACAGACAGCGACCGATTTAACGCCTATTACCTCTCAGGCAGCGCAACGGAAAAAAAAGAACTGTCCGATTTGTTTGCCGTTCTTGAAGACAGTGCCGCAGATGACATCGACACGTTTTTTGCGGTGCGCGAGATAGCGAATGTTTTCTTGCGCCAGAAACAGTACCAGAAACTGATCAATTTTCTCACGGCCCGGGTGGAACAGTCCCCAGAGGATCAATACAATTCTTACTATCTGCTTGCCGTTGCCGATGCCTATATGAAACAGGATGCCTATCCGGTCGCGGCAATATATCTGGATATGATTGTAAAAAATTATCCTGATCTTACTATTCAGGGAAACTCGATTCATCTGGAGTGCATTAAACAATTGATCAGGATTACCGAAGATCCGGCCCAAAAAATCTGGTGTTACGAGGAACTGATTTTCCGCTTCAAGGAGGCCATTGATGCCGGACCAACGTATTTTTTGCTGGGGAATACGTATGAAAACCTGGGAGAATGGAATAAGGCCATCGAGAGTTACACGCAGTTTCTGCAATATTATGTGACGGCCGTTCCCGGCTATCCCGATGCCTATTCCCACGCGAAACAGCTCGTTGATTTCAGCAAATCGCAAAAAAACTGGGCGTTTGAGAGTTTGCAGTCGATGATAACCGCAATTAAAGCGGCGCTTGACGCGGGAAATATGTGGCAGCTTTGGCAATACCGGGCCAAAGTGAACTTCTTTGCCCGTTCTTGGGCGCACGAAAACGATGATGGGGGTATGGAGAGATTCACCCTCTCAAGTTTTACCACATCTAACAAGATCCGGTATGCGGAAAATCTGGAAGCCGGTTCCAACGCGAATGAGACCTATCTTAAGACTTCGGGCTGGTCTCTGCAATTAACGCCGGTATGGTATTTTTATTTCAGAAAAATACATTTTCCGCCCGACCCCGAAATCCACGGCAAATGGGAATGGGCCGGGATTTATTATGGAGAAAAGTTTTGAACACTTTTGTTTTTCGTCCGTACTTTCGAGTTGGCATTGCTCTCTTTGCTGCCACATTGTTCTTTTGTTCTGCCTCCGGGCTTTTTCCCCAGAATGAGCCTCCCGAACACATACTGCTCATTGAACATATTTTTTTTGACCGGCCTCTGCGTCATAACAAGGAAGCGCAGGTTGCGGCGGCACAAGAGTCGGCGCGTTTCTGGTTGCCCAATGAAAAGGAGGCACTGCCGTCCATGTCTATCGAGGGTTTTGAAAAGCCGCTTTCACGCTCTTTTGTGAGCCGTTACACGCAAGGGGGCAATAAAATATGGCTTCTGGAAGTGCTGGAACGCGGCGGGCCGTATATGGCTTTTATTCAAGACCGTATTCGGGAAAAAAACCTCCCCGAAGAATTGCTCTACATCCCCGCCATCGAATCGGCTTTTGTGCCGACGGTTGTCTCGCGTTCGGGCGCGGCAGGTCTTTGGCAGTTTATGCGAAACAGTATGGAACCCTGGCTTACATCCAGTGATTGGATTGACGAACGGCTTGATTTTTGGGCTTCGACCGATGCGGCGCTTTCAAAACTACAGTTGAATTATACAGAAACAAAAGACTGGCCGCTTGCCTTGGCCGCCTACAATTCCGGTCTCGGCGCGATTCGTACCCTTCTCAAGAAACATCCCGGCAAAGATTACTGGGATCTTTCCACCCTGAACGCGCTGAAAACGGAATCGGTCTCCTATGTACCGAAACTGCTCGCGGTTTACTACATCGCCTCCAATCCCCGGCGAACCGGTTTTGAAAACTTTTGGCCGGAACGGGTTGAATGGGAACAGGTATCCGTCGGGCGGCAGGCCGATCTACGGGTACTTGCCGAGATTGCCGGGATCAATGCCGGGGAATTACAGCGGGCAAACGCTGAGCTTCGTTTTCCCGTGACACCGCCCGGCACCGCCTACAAGTTAAAAGTACGCGCCGAAATGAAAGAGCCGCTGGCCAGCGCGATCGCGCAGACCGAAATCCCGCTTGTCCGCAGTTATACGCATGTCGTTTCACGCGGCGACACCATTTACGGACTGGCCCGCACTTACGGCATACCGGAGGCGCGCATTTTCGAGGCCAACCCCGGCATCCAAGAAAGAGTACTCCAAATCGGGGATCAGGTGCTGATACCGGCAGTGCAGTAAAGAGTCTGTTTCAAACCCCCTTGAAAAGGTAAAAAGGAGGAGGATGCCCAATGCCGTACGCGAAACGGGCACAACCATAGTTGTGCTAGGCGCGTTTTGGCATTCCCGCAACACGTTGTGGGGCCGGTTTGACTGTAAATGAATGTGACAGGGCCCCGGTCCGCTTCCGCAACGCCCCCACCTTCATCACAGGCTCAATCACGGGCTTTATCACAGCATTTATCACAAGAACCACAGATGGCCCGATGACACGGATACACGCAGATTTTTCATTCCACGCCTTTCTTAATCTGTCTCATCTGCGTTCGTCTGCGGTTAAACGTAATTTTTTCACACTTTTTCCCGTTTGATTAAAGCAGGACGGCTGACAACCGCATATATATAGTACGGAGGCATGCTATACTGCTTTAGGCATGAAAATAACATCGGTGCGTTTTAGGCGGGGGAAGTCTTCCCCTCGCTCCAGCCCGCTCTTCGGCCGATAAGCCCGCGCCTACGCCTAAAGGCGCGTCCACACCTCCCTCCGTTTGGTCATCCGCTACCCCCGCAGGGTTCAGCCCCCGCAACGCTCATCTCCTCCCCTTACTTTTTTCTTTACCCTTCTCCTCCAGCAAAATCCAAAAAAATCCTCCCCAAAAAGATCCAAAGAAATTCATCCATACGGGAATGGAAAATGAGAAGAATGAATCGTGCAGTCTCCAAGACCAGCTCATCATACATTTTCAATTGATCCTGTTCAAAGACCACGTTTTTTCATACTTTTTTCGTGTCAAATTAAAGCAATCCGGCTGGTAACCGCATATATATATATGTACGGGAGTATAATGTATGAGAGAAAACAGAGAATTAGCAGAAAATGTGTGGTACGAGGTGCGGACGGCGGTTAATATCGGCGAGCCCTTGTTCCGGTTGCCGGAGGCCAAAGTTCTCCTCCACCGGGTACTTCGCGAGACGGAAGCGCGTTACGGCTTCGAGATGCGCGGGCTCAGGCTTGAAGGAGCGTGGCTCACGTTTTACATCAAGCCCGACGACGGCCTCCAACTCCCATTGATAATGCAGTGGATGAAGCAGACGTTTTCGGCGCGGTTCAACGCGCGGACGGGGCGGACGGGGCACGTGTGGGGCGAGCGGTATGAGTCGGATATCCTGTGGGAAGGGCCGCCTGAGGGGGCGGAGGAGGTTGACTGGGCGGCGGTGGAAAAGTCGGCCAACACGCCGGTAGCGGGGGCGGTGGCCTACACCTTGACTTGGGGCAGCCCCCGCTCGGACGGGATGACGATAACGACGAGTTTTTCGGCCAAAAACGCTTCCCCACCCGCGTCTCCGCCCGGCTAACCGCCCCGAATCACGGCCAAAAGGGGTTCCGGCAAGCCTCAAAGTTCACGACCCAAGATGGCCGCAAGAAAAGTCTGCCCAGTCCCGCAACGTGAGGTTGTGAAACGCCTCCCTTAATTATCCGCCTCGCCATTTGGCGCTGTCCACATTCATCTGTCGTTAATCGTGAATAAAGCCGTGATGAAACCCGTGATTAATGCGGGGCGTTTCGCGTGCGGCAATGGGTGCCCCGCAGAGGCGGCAGCGGAAGACCGCAGGGCTGGAACTGAGGGGAGACTTCCCCCTCAGCTTTCCCCTAGATAGGCCTTTCTGATCCCTTCGTCTTTGAGAAGCGCCGCGCCAATGTTCTGCATGGCGATGGTACCTGTCTCAAGCACGTAGGCGTAGTCGGCGATCTC